>SKNJ01000015.1 GCA_007120575.1 Thioalkalivibrio sp. | reverse complement strand
CCCCGCCCTGGAAGGCCATCGCCAGAGCGGAGTAGGCCTCGCCGCGTCGGAACTGGTCGAACTTGCCCTGCATCAGAAACCCGCGCGCGCGCACCAGCGGCTGATCGATATCGTTGACCAGGGCCGACTTGCCCACCCCGGAATAGCCATGCACCAGGCAGAACTCGACCCCGCCGGCGGCCGCGGACTCGAACAGGCCCAGCAGCTCGGCCTGCTCGCGGCTCCGTCCGTACAGGGCCTGCGGCACCAGGAAGCTGCGCGGCTGGTCATACATGCCGGGCTCGAACGACAGCCATTCGGGATCACCCGGCCGCAACTGTCGGCAACGGCTCAGATCGGCCATCAACCCGCGCGCACTCTGGTATCGATCTTCCGGGTCCTTGCTCAGCAACTTGAGGATGACGCGTCCCAGCGCGGGAGGCAGGGTCGGATGGATCTCGAGCGGATCCGGTGGCAGCCGGGAGATATGGCGGTGGACCCACTCCAGCACATGGCTGGCCGCGAACGGCCGCTCCCCGGTGAACAGCTCGAACAGCAGCACGCCCAGCGAATAATGGTCGGAGCGATAGTCCAGCTCGCGGTTCATGCGCCCGGTCTGTTCCGGCGAGATGTACGGCAGCGGCCCCTCCACGCCGGCCCCGGTCGCGGTGGCCTGGCGTTCCAGGGTCAGCTCCGAAGCGATCCCGAACCCGCCCAGCCGCAGGCGCCCGGTGGCGGAATCGATGAGCACGTTGTCCGGACAAACCGCCTTGTGCACCACGCCGCGCGCATGCACCGCATCCAGGATCCCGGCGAGCTTCAGGGCCAGATCCAGGCCCTCGTCCAGAGACAGTGGCCCGGGCGCGCCGGCCAGGTCATCGGCCAGCGTGCGTTCCAGGCACTCCGTGACCAGCGCTACACTGCCGTTCCCGTGGGTGAGGATGGCCTCGACCGTCGGCACCCCCTCGACATCCGCGAGTTGCTGTGCGATCCGGCCTTCGCGGCACAGCATCGCAACCTGCTGCGGATCGGGATACTCGGCGCGCAGGGTCTCGATCGCGACGGCACCCCCATCGGCCGTGCGTCCGGCACGATAGACCACCCGGCCCCGCCCCTCGCGCAGGACGCCCTCGATGCGGTACCCGGGCAGCTCGGGATACAAGGCCTCAGACGCCGAACAGGCGCTGGAAGGTCGCCGTGTAATCCTCCCGTGCGGTGTCGAGCAACGGCTCGCCATGACCGCACAGCACATGCCGGAACGGCAACGCTTTCAGCCGGGCAAAGTCCTCGGCCCCGGGTTCGGCCGCCTGCATCCACACCGGCCCCAGGTTGGCCGGGGTGAAAAACCCCATCGCCTCCATGCGCTCGCGCGATACTTCGGAAAAGTGCTCGTCCGGCTGCAACCAGTTCTGCAGCGAGTCGCAGGCGACCAGGATCCCGCCCTCGCGATCCAGGTGCAGGATGCCCTCCGGGATCCGTGTGGTGCGGAACTCGAACACGCTGGCATCACGCAGCGGCATCACCCCGCCCTCGCCCAGGGTGCGATCCGTCGCCAGACCATCGGGATGGGTCATGCCGGGCATCTGCCACAGCGGCACGCCATAGCGATCGAGATAGAAGGCGTCGTCGCGGCTGTGCAGCGACCCGATCCGCACCACCCCGGCGACCTCGCCGAGCCCCTCCAGCTCTGTCAGCCCGGCGTCGGACAGGCGCACCGAGTTGATCAGCGTCAGGCGTCCGTCCTCGCGCACTACCGTCATGTTGCGGCTGAAATGCCATTCCAGACCGCCGATCTCGGCCTCCATACCACCGGTCACGAAAAACACGTCGGGAAATATCTCCCGGACAGGGCCGTGCGGCAGCGCGGCGGGAAATCGATCCATCGATTCGCTCATATCGGTGTCCTCGTGGCTTCAGGTGTGCAGAAAGCGCCCAACATACTGGTATTCGCGGTCATATTCATGCAGGTAGGCATTCAGATACGTTCGCTGGGCCAAATCCAGCCGGCCCTCGCGGATCGCTGCCTCGGTCTCGCTGCCATCGCTGCTGTCCATCCTCCGCAGATGAAACAGCGTCATGTCGCGCCCGCCGAAGAAGCGCTGCAGGAACGCATGCTGCGCCCGCGCCGCGCGCATGTCGAACACCGCCCCGTACAGGGCCGTGCAATGCGGCCGGGCCGCCAGCTGCTCGGCGTCGAACCGGGGCCAGTCGCCGGGCGGATGGCGGAACGGCGGATATTCGCCCGGCTCGTGCACCGGGACTGCGCGCAGGCGCACCACATACTCGGGCTCCAGTCCGCCGGCCTCGGCGCCGCGTACCAGGATGTTGCGATAGCGCCGGCTGGGCCGACAGCGATCGTCAATGAACTCCGGCATGCCCACATAGGCGAGCGCCTCCACGGTCGCGCCATCCACGCGCACCGGGACCCGGATCCGCCGGTAGCCGTAACCGCAGGCCTCGGCATCATCCAGCGGGCCCAGCGCTGTCTCGTCGCACCAGTGCACCAGCCCCTGCACCGCATCTTCCGGGTCGTTCGACGGCTCGATATTGGCGACCCCGCCTTCGTGGCGAAAAAAATGCTGCACGTTGAAGCGCAGCCGCCAGCCCGGAAGCTCCCCGTGCCGCGAGGCCCGCGGTTCGACCCCCTTGGCCCGCAGCGACGTAAGATCCAGGTTGGAGCCATAACCGAAGTAGCAGAACATCCCGCGCCTCGCCGTCAGCCACCCGGACGATACTGGTTGCAGGTATCGGCCCACCCAACGGGGCGCTGCGCGGGCGGCGGTACCGGCTCGCGCACCCAGTCCGGGTCGTAGCGACAGTCGCGGCTGGCGCACGGCTGTGCCGCATGCGCGGAACAGTAGCGCCAGGCCTCGGCATACGAGTCGCAACGCGCCGCCGCATCATCATCGTCCAGCTTGGCCTGCACGCAAAGCATCTGGCGCTCGCGCGCACCCGGGGCGTCCGCCCAGCGGGCGCGACAGGTCTCCCGCGCCACGGAGGCCGAGGGCGGATCATCCCCCGTCATGGCCTTCAGCCAGCAACCGGCCACCAGATCTTTCTGCAGGTCGGGCAACAACTGGTCATCGCGATACTGCGACCCGCTCGCGGCTTCGTCATCCGGATCCGGGCAAGTCTGGTAGGTGGTCACCACCGGGTGATTGGTGGCGATCCAGGGGGTATCCGGTGCGCCGGATTGCAGGGCCGTTCGGCCAACGTCCATCACCTCTACCGAGGGACGCCCGACGATGCGTGCCCAGGTATCGCGGGCGGGCTTGCCGAACACCGCCACCGGCCGCGAACGCTCGCCCCCCTCACGCTCGACCCCGGCCAGAAACGCCAGCATCGGCGAGAGGTAATCCCCGGCCTGGCCGGACGGATCGTCGAACCAGCGCATCGGGTCCGGAAGCCAGGGTTCCTCGCCGGACCCGGGCGCGGCCAGCGGCCGGGCATCCACGATCGCCTCGAAGGCATGCGGGTCTTCGATCCCCGCCGCGCCGAGAATGCGGCCCCAGCGGCACAGAGTGAAATTGTTCAGGTAGTCCTTGCCGGTCAGCGCCGGAACCGGCGGGTAGTCGAGAAACAGCACCGCTTGCTGGGTGGCCAGCGGCAGACCCAATGGCAGGAAGAAGGCCCAGGGTTCGCCCGGATCCGGATGTGGATCCCAGCAGCCTGGCTCGGCCTGACAGGCCTGCGCGCCACGTAGCGCCTGGCCGCCGAGACCCGGACCCACAAACTGCGGATGCAAGGTTGCATATTGCGCCGTGGTCGCATTAACCGGGGAAAGGCGTAGCCGCAGCGCATCGCCATCCGGTGCGGACACCCGGTGCACCTCGACCACCGGGTCCTCGACCCCGTCGCGGACCAGGGACTGGCGGGTGAAATGCGCGACCGTGGCGGACAGGTCCGGATAGAGAGCGGCATAGGGTGCCGGCAGCGAGGACGCATCCGGGTACAACTCGCGCAGGCGCTCCACCGGACCCAGCGAGTAGTCCACCCAGGCGCCCGAACGCGGTTCCTTCGCGGGGGCTGGCCCCGCTGCCACCAACAGCGCGGCCAGCACCATGAACCAGCGCGCCGCCTGACGCCATCCCCCTCCCCGGTATCGCATGGGTCACTCCTTGCGCGGAGCCTCGGGCCTCCGCTATCCCCTGGATTGCCACTTGCGAGTGTGCGTTGCCCGGATTATTGCATTTCCGGGCAGTGGTCGCCGGGGCGGGGCGCTACGCGACCCGTGCGCAGCAGACGCTCGGCCCTGGATGTTTCCAGAGGCTTCGGCCCGACCGGCTGCCTCGGGGTGGCCAGGCCTGGAGCTGGCCTTCGTGCTTACGGCGGCTCCGGCCTGGCCGCCTGCCGGGTGGTGGCCGAACGAAGCCACCGTAAACACCAGGGCTGGCCAACGCAGATGCTATTCGCCGGCGACGGTCATGGCCTCGACCAGGATGGAGCCGGTGCGGATGTTGCCGCGCCGGTCAACATCAGTGCCCACCGCGACAATGCTCCGGAACATATCCTTCAGGTTGCCGGCAATGGTGACCTCCTCCACCGGATACTGGATCTCGCCGTTCTCGACCCAGAACCCGGCCGCACCACGCGAATAGTCGCCAGTCACCTGGTTAACGCCCTGTCCGATCAGCTCGGTGACCAGCAAGCCGGTACCCATCTCCCGCAACAGGGCCTGGAAGTCCTTGTTGCCCGGCGCCACGGTCACGTTGCGCGCGCCTCCGGCATTGCCGGTGGTCTCCAGCCCCAGGCGCCGTGCGGCATAGCTGTCGAGGGTATAGCTCTGCAGGACACCATCCGCAATCAGCGGCCGGTTGCGCGTGCGCACGCCCTCGCCGTCGAACGGGGCGCTGCCCAGCGCACGCGGGGTCAGCGGACACTCTTCGATCTGCATCCAGGCCGGGAACACCGGCTCGCCCACCGCGTTCAGCAGGAACGAACTCTCGCGATACTGCGCGGGACCGGAGATCGCGCGGGTGAAGCTTCCGATCAGGGTGCGCGCCATCTCGGGCGCGAACAGCACGGCGCAGGACCGGGTGGAGAGTTTGCGCCCGCCCAGCCGGCGCACCGTGCGCTCGGCGGCCTCGCGGCCGATCGCCTCGGGATCCTCCAGGTCACTGGCCGCGCGCGCGACACGGTAGGCATGATCGCGCTGCATGCCCTTCGCATCACGCGCCACCAGAGCGCAGGACAGTGAGTGGCGGGTACTGCAATATCCGCCCATGAAGCCCTGACTGTCGCCGAGAAAGGCGATCGAGCGTTGGGTTCCAACGCTGGTGCCATCGGAATTCTCGATACGCGAATCGGTCGCGAACCCGGCGGCCTCGATGGCGCGCGCCAGTTCGGCGGCTGCGGTCGCATCGCAGGCCCACGGGTGATCCAGGTCCAGATCGTCCCAGGTATCCGCCTTGAATGCCGGGTCCGGCATCCCCGCGCAGGGGTCCGGCTCGGTGTGGCGGGCAATGCGGCAGGCGGCCTCGACCGTGTCCAGCAACGCCTGTTCGCCGAAGTCGGTGGTCGATGCCGCGCCCTTGGACTGACCGAAGTAGGCGATCAGCGAAAGACTCTGGTCGCGCTCGTATTCGAGGGTCTCGATCTCGCCCTTGCGCACGTCCAGTTGCAGCCCGACCGAGTGGCTCACCACCGCCTGGGCATCCGATGCGCCGCGCGCGCGCGCGGCGTCCAGCGCCTGCTGCACGCGGGCCCGCAGGGAATCGGGATCGTGGGACAGGGCCTGGGGTTCGTCGGCCGTGGCCGGGGTTTGCAGTACTTCGCTCATGGGTTCGATGGCAATCCGGTTGGGGCCCGGACAGCATCCGGGCCGCGAAATGGGAAACGGTGGCACCGGCCGGTCGCCGTACGGGGGATCGACGGCCCGCCTCGGCGGTATCCGGTCAAGCCCGCCAACGGGCCGCCCGGTTCGGCGTCGACGATGCTACAGGCGCGCGCCGTGCTTGTGGACTGCGCCGGCGTTGCCCCAGCGCTCGAGGTTGTCGACATGCACACCAATCCAGTAGAGCATGCCGACGCTGTCACGGGTCCAGCCGCCCACCAGATCCTGACCCTCGCCCAGCTCCACATGCCGCGCGAACTGCTCGGCCTTGTCGCGGGCGCGAAACACGTGCCACTGCACAATCCTGTCATGTCCGTGCCCCTCGGGCAGGGAGCGTTCCTGATCCAGAAAGTCCAGATTCATCTGCTGCCTCCTTGGTTGCATTCGGCCCCGCGGCTTCAGGCCGCCTGGGTCCCGCCCACAGTCATGCCGTCAATCCGCAGGGTCGGCTGGCCCACGCCCACTGGCACGCCCTGTCCTTCCTTGCCGCAGGTCCCGATCCCCGGGTCCAGTTGCATGTCGTTGCCGATCATCGACACCCTTGTGAGCACGTCCGGGCCATTGCCGATCAGGGTCGCACCCTTGACCGGGTTCGTCACCCTGCCGTTGCGGATACGATAGGCCTCAGAGGCGGAGAACACGAACTTGCCCGAGGTGATATCGACCTGGCCACCGCCAAAGTTCACCGCATACAGCCCGTCGTCCACCGATGCGATGATCTCCTCGGGGTCGGCCTCCCCGGCCAGCATGTAGGTGTTGGTCATGCGTGGCATCGGCAGACGCGCATAGGATTCGCGTCGCCCATTGCCGGTGGATCGGGTACCGCTCAGGCGCGCATTCATCTCGTCCTGCATGTAGCCCTTCAGGATGCCGTCCTCGATCAGCACGGTTTCCTGGGTCGGGGTCCCCTCGTCGTCCACATTCAGCGAACCCCGGCGGCCCGCCAGGGTCCCGTCGTCGACGATGGTGATGCCCTTCGCGGCCACGCGCTCGCCGATCCGGCCCGCGAATGCCGAGGTCCCCTTGCGATTGAAATCCCCCTCCAGCCCGTGACCGATGGCCTCGTGCAGCAGTACGCCCGGCCAGCCCGGACCCAGGACCACCTTCATGCTGCCGGCCGGCGCGTCCTCGGCCTCCATGTTGACCTGTGCCTGGCGCACCGCCTCGCGCGCGAAGGCCGCAGCGCGATCCTCCTCCAGGAAATGCGCATAGCCGAAGCGCCCGCCGCCACCGGAGCTGCCGGATTCGCGGCGTCCGCCCTGCTCCATGATTACCTGCACGCTCAGGCGCACGAGTGGACGCACGTCGGTGGCGAGTTCGCCGCGCGCATTGAGGACCAGCACGACCTCGTGGACCCCGCCCAGCGAGCACATCACCTGGGTCACGCGCGGGTCCGCGGCACGGGCGGCGGCATCCGCCTGCTTGAGGATACCGATCTTGGCCTGCTCGTCCAGGGAGTCGATGGGGTTGTCCGGGTGGTACAGCAGCTCGCGGCCCGGGTTGCGCGCGGCCACGGCGATGCGGCCGCTCTGCCCGGCGCTGGTGATGCTGCGCGCGGTACGGGCCGCCTCCAGCATTGCCGGCATCGCGATATCGTCGGAGTAGGCAAAGCCGGTCTGTTCGCCGCTGACCACCCGGATCCCGACGCCGCGCTCGATATTGAAGCTGGCCGACTTCACGATGCCGTCCTCCAGCGACCAGCCCTCCTGACAGGCGAACTGGAAATAGCAATCGCCGCCGTCCACACCATGGCCGAAGGTCGTGGCCAGCAGGGTATCCAGTTCGCTCTCGCCGAGGCCGGCGGGATCCAGCAGGGTTTGTTGCGCAAGGCTGTCGATCATGGGGTCCCTCTTGTTGCCGGGAAAGACGCGCCCGGGGCGCGGGTCCGTGGGAGGGGCGCCGTTCGCGAATGCCCCTCGGACAAGTATGGAGCTTGGGGCATCGGCGAGGCTTTCAAGCGTGCTGCCGACGCGGTTTTGCCACCTTACCACCAGCGTTCCCACCGGCGCCCGCGGCGCACCGCCGATCGGCCCTCGCGTCAGGGCGCCGCGGGGCCAGGCAGACGCCGGTGATCCACGGCGGGAAACGACCGGCGAATCCGGTACACCTGCTCCCGGTCCAGTGCGTCGACCAGCACCCCGGGGCTGCGGCCCAGTTCCGCGAGCACCCGGCCCCAGGGGTCGATCAGGGTGCTGTGGCCATGGGTCTCGCGCCCGTTCACGTGAAAGCCGCCCTGGGCCGCAGCCAGCAGGTAACACTGGTTCTCGATCGCGCGGGCGCGCAGCAGTGGCTCCCAATGGGCCTGCCCAGTGCGCGCGGTGAATGCAGCGGGCAGAGCCACCCACTCCGCCCCATGATCCAGCAAGGCGCGAAACAGCTCCGGGAAGCGCAGGTCATAGCAGATCGCGAGCCCCATGCGGCCGGCCGGGGTATCGATCGCCACTACCGTGTCTCCGGGCTCGAAGACCCGCGACTCGGTATAGGCCTCGCCATTCTCCGGCAGACGCACGTCAAACAGGTGGATCTTGTCGTAACGCCCGACCCTCGTTCCCTGGTCATCGAACACCAGGCAGGCAGAACGCACCCGCTCGCCCATCGACGTGCGCAACGGTATCGTCCCGCCCACGATCCATATCCCGAGTTCGCGCGCCTGCTGCGCCAGAAACGCCTGCATCGGGCCGTCCCCGCCAGCGGTCTCCGCGATCTCCAGGGTGTCGGTCTCCTGCATGCCCATGAAGGCGAAGTTCTCCGGCAGCACGGCCACCTGCGCGCCGCGCGCGGCGGCCTCGCGCAGCAGGCGTCCGGCCTCGAGCAGGTTGGCCCGCGGCTGCGGCCCCGAGGCCATCTGGATAGCGGCTACCTGGGTCATGCGGCGCTCATTCCCTGTCAGTCATTGTCGAAACCGGCCGGCTCGATCAGCGTGCGAACCTGCGGATCGTCCCACGCCCCGGTCACCTCGTATTCCACCCGTGCCGCCTCCTCGATCTGGTCGCCGATCCCCAGCATCCGTTCCGCCAGGAACACTACCGCCCCGGTCACCGGGCCACCAACCAGGGCGCCAACCAGCGGCAGGGCCGTGCGCAGCCGCGGCAGGACCTCGATGTGGTGGTCATAATCGCGCGCCACCAGCCCGGTGCGCCCGGCCAGACGGACCCGCGCCGAGGCCCCGTCCAGTTCCAGGTCGGGAATGGTCAGGTCACCGCCACCCAGGGTCGCGGTGGCAGTCAGCTCGCTGAATGCGAGGCCCTCCTCGAACACGTCGCGGAAATCCAGGCGCAGGCGGCGCGGCAGCAGATCCAGGCTGACCAGGCCCAGCAAGCGTCCGGCCCCCGGATCGACATCGGCCAGCCGCCCCTCTTCCAGGCCCAGAGACATCGAGCCCTCCAGCAGGGGCAGGCGCGGTGCGTACAGCGGGCCGGCCCAGGACAGCGACAAGCGCCCCTCGCCGGATCCGCCGACCAGGGCACGCGACAGACCGCTGGAACGCAGCCCCGCCCCCCAGTCCTCGCCGCTCAGGTGCACATCCAGGCGGCTGCGGACCCGGCCATCCGCATCCACCGTCCACCCCCCCAGGGCATCCGCCAGCAGATCGGACTCCGGCGCCCGGACCTTCAGGTCGCGCACCGACAGCCCTGCCGTCCGCGGCTCCAGACCCAGGGTGATGGCGTCAAAACCGTAATCCCCCAGACGCAGACTGTCCAGCCGCAGGTCCACCGCGGGCCAGGTGCGCGGATCGTTCATGCCACCCGGATCGATAACCGTGGCGGCGTCCGCCTCCGGCATCCCGTCCCAGACATGCCCGGGCAGATGCAGGCGTTCCAGATGCGCGTTCACCCGCCCCGCCCCGCTGCCGCCCGAACCGGGTTCCCAGCGGCCCTCGCCGGCCAGCCAGTCCGTGCGTGCCTCGACATCCCAGCCGGTCGCGTCGCGCCGGGCCCGCAGCGCGAGCCCGGGCAACTCCAGGCCATTCCAGCGCAGGGCATGGCGTATCCACAGGTCCAGCCGGTTCAGCACAAGCCCCGGATCACGCTTGGCCTGCGGCGCCACCGGGTCCCCAGTGCCCACATCCAGGTCGCCGGTCCAGGTCGCGGCACGCAGGGCCGCGACCCACGGTGCCGGATCCAGTGCGGTGAAGCGGGCCTGTACCGCGATCCCGGAACCCGGCAACGCCAGCGGCTCCGCATCCGGCTCGCCCAACTCCAGCGCCAGCGCCTGCAGGCCAGCACCGGCGGCCAGTGCCCCTGGCACGGGCGGGTCCGCGGGATCCAGGCGCAAGCGCGCACGCAGCACCTCCCCCAGGCGCAGTGCGCCGATCCCCGGCGACGCATGCCCCAGGGGCAACGACAGCTCCAGCGGGCGGAGCCGCCCCGGCTCCTTGCCGAGCGGCTCGGGCCAGTCGATCGCGACCCCCTCGAGGTCCGAGCGGAGTTCGAGCCGCCCCCCGTCGCGCTCGCCGCCCAACCGGAGCCCGACGTCCCAGTGCGCGGCACCCCGCAGATACGGCTCCAGCGCCGGAAGATCCGCAAGCCAGGGGGCCAGCGGCTGCGGCCCGCGCGCGGCCAGCACGGCCTCGCTCCCGTCCAGCGGCCAGTCGACATCCAGCTCCACCAACTCTCCATGCACGCGGGCGCGCAGGCCCGTGGTGCGCACACGGCCCGCCGTATCGAACTGGAACCGGCCTTCGAGCGCATCCGGCGCCACCGGCCAATCGGGCATATCCAGGCGCACGCCGCGCAGTTCCAGGTCACCGGTTACCCGGGTCTCGGCCAGACGGCCAGCCTGCAGCGGCATCTGCAGCGCAAGCGCCAGGCGGGCCGGGCCGGTGACATCCGCCCGGTCCCGGATATCCGCCATCCCCGCCAGCAAGTCCGCCTGGCGCAGATAGTCCAGCAGGTCCCCGGCATCGCCCCGCGCATCGCCCTCGACCTCCAGCACCGGTTGCGACTGCATGTCCGCAATGCGTACCCGCGCATCCTCCACCCGGGTATCCAGGATACGGCCCGAGGCTCCCTCCGCGCGGAACGCAGCATTGCGAAAGTGCAGGCGGCCGGCGAGATCGTCGATGCGCGGCCAGCCATCCTGATAGTCCAGCACGCCGGCCTCGACATCGGCCCACAGTTCGAAGACCCCCTGGTGTGCGCGAAACGGGAATGCGCGGCCACGCCCGCGATACACCATCCCGCCACCCGGGGAGTAACCGGTGCGGATCGCGTCGACCAGCCACTGACGGGTGTTATCGGGGAGATAACGGATCGGCAGATAGCGAGCGGTATGGGCCCCGTTGGCCCGCAGGAAATCCAGCGCCAGTTCCACCAGCGGCCCATCCGCGTGGCCATCCAGCCGCACCCCCAGGCGCCCGGCCGCCGCGGCATGCGCATTCGCCAGGTGGAGATCCTCGCCGCGCAGTCGCCAGTGACCCTCGGTGTCGCGCTCGGCATACAGATATCCGCGCGCGTCGTTCAGCCAAACCGGGTCCGGCAACAACTCCGGCAGATCCACCCGCAGGTCGCGACTGTCCAGGGCCAGTTCCGCGCGTCCGTCGTCCCAGCGCAGCTGACCGGAAAGTCCCGACATTCCCGGCCATGCCGCCACCGTGCGCCACTCCAGGTCGCGCAAGTCGGCCTCGCCATGGTCCACGTGCAACGTGCCACCAGTGCGCCGCGCCGACAGGCTGGCCGCCTCCACCCGCCCGCGCGGCTCCGCGGTGGCGATGGCCTCCGCGAGTTCCGGACGCTGATCCTCCAGCAGGCCCAGCAGGGGCCGGTAGGGGTCGAGCTCCAGGGCGCGCAGACCCAGTTCCAGCGCGGCCACCTCGAGTCGCCGCGGGCCGGCCTCCAGGCGATAGTCCAGGCGCAGATCGCCCGACCCGGGACGGGTACCGATCCACGCGGAGCGGTAATGGTCCCCGCTCAGGCGCCAGTCGAAACGGTGCCCGATCGCCCGTTGCGCGGACGCCGGCGCATCCGGCCGGGCAAGCACGGTCTCGTGGTTCCCGCGCAGCGCGACAATCTCGCCGTCCGCGAGGGTAGCCCATGACCGTAGCGAGACCACGCCATCCACCGCAGGCCAGCCGAGATAGCCCAGCCAGCCGCCCCAGTGATCGAGCCGGATGCCGTCCCCCGCGAAAAACAGCCGCGCATCCCGGCGCGCGACGTCCGGGATATCCAGCCCGAGAGTGAAGGTTCCCGCCGCCTCGGGATGCAGGCGACCCACCGCGTGCACCCGCAGGGCGCCCTCCGGGGTCGCGACCAGTCGGCCCTCGCCCACCTGGGCAGCGCTCTCCAGCCCGGCTCGACGATCGTCCCAGACCACGGTGACATCACGGGCCACGACATCCGGCCAGCGTTCCACCGGCAGGGACAGCAGGGCCCCCTCCTGCATGCCGAGCTCGCGCCCCGCCAGCGTGATCCGCGCATCCGGGTGACGCACGAATGGCAGCGTCAGGCCCTCCACCTCCAGCCGCCACTCGGGCGCGCGCGCGCGCAGACTGGCCCAGGCGCGCAAGGAGACCGCCAACGCATCCAGTTCGATCCAGTGGTCGTCGGGCATCGCAACACGCAGGTCGCGCACTACCAGCGCCGGCGACCAGGCGGTCCATCCCAGTTCGATCGTGCCCGCCGCGACCTCGCGCTCCAGCACCTCGGCCGCACGCTCCTCCACCCAGCCGTGCAGGCCTTCCCAGTGCGGCAGCAGCACCCGCGCGACGAACAGCAGCAGGGCGGCCAGCAGCAACGCCCCCAGCCCCAGGGCCAGGGCGTGCCGCGCCGACCGCGACAACAACCTCATGGGCGCGCCAACCCGCCGCCCGCGGGGCCAGCCGCCAGGGTCTGCGCGTCGCGCTTGTGCCGGTGCTGTTTCATCACTCCACGATATTCCATCCGCTGCCCGCGGGCGTCAGGGCGGGGCAGCCCCGCAATCCGGCGCCCGGGCCCGGCACCCCGGCGAAAAACGGCTTCAGGCCGTCAGACAAACACCACGTCGAACTGCTCCTGGGTATACAGGGTCTCCACCTGGAACCGGATCGGGATGCCCACAAAGCTCTGCAACTCGGCCAGGCTGGCGGACTCCTCGTCCAGCAGCAGGTCAATCACGTTCTGCGACGCCAGCACCCGCAACTCGCGGGCGTCATACTGGCGCACCTCGCGCAGGATCTCCCGGAACAGTTCGTAGCAGACCGTCTCCGCGGATTTCAGGTAGCCACGCCCGGCACAGGTCGGACAGGGCTCGCACATCTGGTGTTCCAGACTCTCGCGGGTGCGCTTGCGCGTCATCTCCACCAGCCCCAACGGGGACACCGCGCAGGTCTGGGTCTTCACGTGATCCCGCTCCAGGGCCCTTTCCAGGGCCCGGATTACCTGGCGCTTGTGCTCGTCATCCTGCATGTCGATGAAATCGATAATGATGATCCCGCCGAGATTGCGCAGTCGGAGCTGGCGGCCGATGGCCTGGGCGGCCTCCAGGTTGGTCTTGAAGATGGTCTCCTCGAGCTTGCGATGCCCGACAAAACCGCCGGTGTTCACGTCCACCGTGGTCATCGCCTCGGTCTGGTCGAAGATCAGATAGCCCCCGGACTTCAGCTCCACTTTCCGCTCCAGGGCGCGATGGATCTCCTCCTCCACATTGAACAGATCGAAGATCGGACGTTCCCCCGGATAGTGTTCAATGCGGCCCTCCAGTTCCGGCAGGTAGCGGGCCAGGAAGTCGCGCACCCGCTGATAGGTCTCGCGCGAATCGATCCGGATACGCTCGATATCGCCGCCCACCGTGTCGCGCAGGATGCGCAGCACCAGCGGCAGGTCGGCATAGACCTCCTGCCCCGCCTCGGCGCGGGTCACGGCGGCCTGGAGGTTATCCCAGACCTTCTTCAGAAACGCGGTATCGTTGTGCAGGGCCTCGCGGCCCGCCAGCTCCGCTGCGGTACGCACGATGAAACCGTGCTCCGGGGCCAGCTCGTCGCGCAGCGCCTCGACGGTCTCGCGCAGACGCGCGCGCGTGGATTCGTCCTCAATTCGGGTACTGACCCCGATATTCGCCTGGTGCGGCATCAGCACCAGGTTGCGCGACGGCAGCGTGATATAGGTCGTCAGCCGGGCCCCCTTGGATCCCAGCGGGTCCTTGATGACCTGGACCAGCAGATCCTGGCCCTCGCGCAGCAGGTTGCGGATACCCTCCTGCGCCATCCCGTTGCCGTTGCCATTGCCATTGCCATTTCCGTTGCCAGCATCGAGTTCCTCGCGTTCCACCGGAGCGACGTCCGAGGCATGCAGAAACGCGGTGCGTTCCAGTCCGATGTCGACGAACGCGGCATCCATGCCCGGAAGCACGCGCACCACCCGCCCCTTGTAGATGTTGCCCACGATCCCGCGCCGGCGGCTGCGTTCCAGGTGGAGTTCGGTGAGAATGCCGTTCTCCACCAGGGCCACGCGGCTCTCCTGGGGGGTCACGTTCATCAGGATTTCAGTACCGCTCATGCCGTGATCTTCTTGTTGTTGTGGTCGTGAAGGGACCGCCGGTCTCCGCCGCGGGCGACCGGCGCAGGCCGGAATACGAGCTCAGTTCGAGGTTGCCCCGTCGGATTCGGCGGTCGGCTCTCCGGACGGCGGAAGCCGCGTGGTGCGCGGCCAGGACTTGATCACCGCGTGCACCAGGGTAGCCAGCGGGATCGCGAAGAATACGCCCCACAGGCCCCAGATCCCGCCAAACACGAACACCGCTGCGATGATCGCGACGGGATGCAGGTTGACCACCTCCGAAAACAGCAGCGGCACCAGCACGTTGCCATCCAGGAACTGGATGACGCCATAGGCAATCAGCACCCACGCGAACTCGCTGCTCAGCCCGAACTGGAAATACGCAACGGTCGCCACCGGGATGGTCACCACCGCCGCCCCGATATAGGGGATGATCACCGAGATCCCGACCATGAACGAGAGCAGCACCGCGTACTGCAGCCCGAACCAGTGGAAGGTCGCGAAACTTATCGCCCAGACGATCAGGATCTCGATGAACTTGCCACGCACATAGCTGGCGATCTTGAGGTTGACCTCGCTCCACACCTGACTCGCAAGGTGGGTGTCCCGGGGCATGAAGCCGCGGATCCAGCCGAGGATCAGGTCGCGATCCTTCAGCATGAAGAACACCATCAGCGGGACCACCACCAGATAGATCACCACACCGACAACATGCCGTGCCGAGGACAACGAAAACGACAGTACGCGCTGCCCCAGCAGGGTGGCCTCGGCCCGGATCGCGCCCATCAGTTCAAACACCTGGTCATCGGTAATCAGTTGCGGATAGCGCTCCGGCAATTGCAGCAACAGCGACTGCCCCTCCGAAATCATGCCCGGCAGTTCGCGTACCAGCTGGGTCACCTGCTGCGACAGCAGCGGGACCACGCTGAACAGCGCCGCCACGGTCAGCGCGAGGAACGCGAGCAGCACGAACGTCACCGCCAGGATCCGCGGGATATGGAGTCGCACCAGTTTCTGCACCGCGCCTTCCAGCAGATAGGCGATGATCAGAGAGGCCAGCAGTGGCGCCAGGATACGACCGGCGAACACGATAACCAGGAACCCGGCCAGCAGCAGGAAGGCCAGGATCACCACCTGCGGATCGGTGAAATGCCGTCGATACCACTCGCGCAGGACGTCGATCATCGGACGTCGTTCCCCGCGTCCTGGTCTGCCCCCGGATCCGGGCTGGCGACCGGCTCCTCACTGCCCGCCGCGCCGCGCTGCTCCGCGTTTTCAGCGCGCGCCTTCTGGTAATGCGCGTCGAAGACCTCCTCCAGCTGGTCGATCACCTCCACCGCCGAGTGCCCCTGCATCACGTGCTTGGCCATCAACGCCGAGGTCTCGTTCAGCAGGCGAGCGCGATCGAGCATGAAATAGGTCGCCGACAACCGCCGCATCGCCTTGATCACCGACTCCTCCTGCGGACGCGGGATCGGCTCCGGCTCCGGCAGCGGTTCCGGCGCGGCCGGAGCCGGGTCGCGTGCCTCGAGGAACTGCGCGAACTTCAGCAGGGTGTCCCGATCCTCGGCGGACAGGCGCCCGGCGATCGCCGCGAGTTCCTTCGTGGCCTCCTTGGCGCCCCCTTTCCGCTTGCGCGCACCGCTCAGCATGCTCCCCAGGTCGCCCCCGGGGAGCCCGCTGCCTCCCGCGCCGCTCATATTGACCGGCGGGATCATTCCTCGCTCTCGATCTTCAGGCTGAATACCGGCATCTTGCGCCGCTCCTGCATCAGCCCCAGGCTCTTCACCAGGGCAACGATCACGTCCTCGGTTACTTTCTGCATCTCACCCCATTCCATGCGCGCCTCGCCCAGCAGCTCGCCCATGTTGGGTGGCGGGTTGTGCCGGGCCTCCATGATAATGTCCTCGAGCATGCCGGGCTTCATCTCCGGGCGGAACAGCATGCCATAGGTCAGGTGGTCGGGCCGGACCGCCAGCCAGTCGCCTTCCTCGTCGACCAGCACCGGCTCCAGTTCCGCGGGCAGGTCCACCCGCCCGTTCACCAGCTGCAGCACGCGCCGCCCGTCCAGGGCCTCGGCCAGCGCGTCGCCCTCTCCGGCCGCGGTCTTGTGCGCGGTCACGAACCGCGCCCGGTACATCGGGTCTTCCTGAGCCGTGCCACCGGCCTGCTCCGCTACCAGCAATCCGCCCATGCCAATACCCACCACCGGACGCTGCGAGCGTCGGAAGATGTCGATCAGCGCCAGCTCGTCCGGCACCTGCGGGTTCTCTTCGCGATCCGCGGTCGGCCAGGCCCCGCCGAGCAGCCACAGACCATCGAACTGGGCCGCCGAACCCGGCAGATCCTGGCCCACGAACGGCCGGTAATAGGAAAACCCGATATCGCGCTTCTCCAGCTGCGACTCGATCAGTCCGAGGAACTCGGAATAGGTGTGCTGCACTACGCAGTAATTCTTCATGTCGCGTCCCGTTCGGTTGGTATGCCTGTCGCCGGGGGCTCGTCCACTGCCGTGCGGCTGCCGGTGCAGTAGCCGCGCAGGAACTGCATCAGCACCTCCAGCGTCGGCACCCGGAACTTCTGCCGTGCATGCACCAGCGAGATCGGGCGCTCCAGCGGCGGCGACAGCGGGATCGCCGCCAGTTCGCCCAGCGCCAGCTCCTTCGCTACCACGGCACCGGACAGCACCGAGACCCCCATGTCCGCGGCCACCGCGCCCTTGATCGCCTCGGGGCTGCCCAGTTCCATGCAGCCGCGCAGCGCATTGCGGTCGTACCCGGCGCGCCCAAGGTACTCCATGATCACCTCGCGGGTCCCGGAACCCTCCTCGCGGCAGATGAATGGACGCTCGATGAAGTCCCGGACGCCGACCGACTCGCGCCGGGCAAGCTCGTGTTCCGGCGGGACGATCAATTGCAGCTGGTCGACCATGCACGGCTGCACCACCAGACTGCGATGGGTCACCGGGGCCTCGACGATCCCGAGATCGACACTGCCCTCCTCCACCATCGCGACCACCGTCTCGGTGTTACCCACCCGCAGGCGTATGCCGATATCCGGGTGCGCGCGGCGGAAGGCCCCGAGCAGGGCCGGCAGCATGTACTCCGCCACCGTGGTACTCGCCCCGATCACCAGAGCCCCGCCATCGGCCCCCTTGAGCTCGCGCAGGGCCGCCTCCAGTTCGCCATAGGTCTCGAAGATGCGCTCGGCATAGCGCTGCACCAGACGCCCGGCATCGGTCAGCGAGACCCGGTTGTTGTTGCGATCGAACAGCCGGGTATCCAGCTGCTCCTCGAGCTGGCGCACCTGGAAGGTGACCGCCGGCTGGGTCATGTGCAGCACCTCCGCCGCGCGCGTGAACGACAGCAGTCGTGCCACCGTGAGAAATACCTGCAACCGCCGATCGGCCATGCGCTATTCACCGTTTGCCACCCGAATCCGGGCGCGATTACGCCCGCGAGGACACGAACCCGTGTCTCCCTGGCGCCGCGTCCGGGACCCTCATGCTACCAACGCCGCCACCCCGGCAACAGAAAGACCCCGCCGCCAGGGAGATACGACACGGCCGTCCACTGCGCGGTGATGCCGGTTGCCCTTAGCATGCCAGCCTGGCGGAAGCACACGGCCAGACGCGATCTGGCACAAGGAACCCGCATGGAACTCCCAAGAACCCCCTGGACATCCTGGCGACCCGAGCCCTGGCTCGGCGTGACCGGCGCCTGGCGCCTCGCCGGCCTGGCTCTGGTGGTCGTGCTGATCGCCGCTGTCGGGGTACTGGTCTATTACACCGGCGGGACCTCGACCGCCTACCTCAACCTGATCCTGATCCCGGTGATCCTGAGCGCGGCGCTGTTCGGCTGGCGCGGCGGCCTGCTGTTCGGCCTGCTCGCCGGGCTGGTGCTGGGCCCGTTCATGCCCATCGACACCGCGACCGGCGAGCCCCAGCCGCTGCTCAACTGGGTCACCCGCGCCACCATCTACGTGGTGCTGGGCGGATTTACCGGATGGCTGTTTACCCGCCTCAACCATCACGCCCGGCAACTGCTGGAAAGGGCCCGCAGCAACCCGGTCACCGGCCTGCCCAACCGCCAGGCCCTGGAAGGCCAGCTCCATCAGCGCATCCGCGGCGCGGAGGCCTCCAATGCCCCGGCGGTACGCATCTTCGTGGTCGGCCTGCAACTGGACAACTACCAGGACACCATCGGCGCGCTCGGGCTCGGCGCCGAACAGCCACTGCTATGCGGTGTCGCCCGCCGCCTCGAGGCGGTTGGTGAACGTCTCGGCGCACAGGTGTACCACCTTCACGACGACCAGTTCACGCTGATGCTCGCGGACAGCAGCCAGCGGGAAAACCTGGCCGCCACCCGGCAGGCCGTCGAGTGCCTGCAGACCCCGTTCGACGTGGAGGGCATCCCGGTCTATCTCGGGGCACATGCCGGGGTGGCGTCGTTCCCGTTCCACGAACAGGATGACCCCGAACGGCTGCTGACCAAGGCCTGGATGGCGACCCGCGAGGCCGGCCAGGCCGGCCGTCGCTACCGGACCTACAATCGCCGCCGCGGCGAATCCAGTCGCCTTGCCATGGAGCGCCTGGGCGAATTGCAGCAGGCCATGGACCAGGGACAGCTGCACCTGCACTACCAGCCCAAGATCGACGTACACGAAGGGACGCTGCTGGGTGCCGAGGGCCTGCTGCGCTGGCAGCACCCGCGTTATGGGGCCATCGCGCCGGGCGAATTCATTCCCCAGGCCGAGCGCACGGGCCTGATCGATCCGCTGACCCGCCACGTGCTGGAGCTGGCCCTGAACGATCTCTCCACCCTGTGGGCCGAGGGCTTGCGGGTGCACATGAGCATCAACGTCTCGGCCCGCAACTTTCTCGACCCGACATTCGTCGACCACATCCTCGCCACCGTCGATGCCGCGGGGATCGCCCCCGGCGCACTGGAACTCGAGTTCACCGAGACCGCGCTGATGGACGACCCCGAGGAAGTCATCGGGGCATTGCAGCGCCTGGCCAACACCGGGATCGAACTGTCGATCGACGACTTCGGCACGGGCTACTCCTCCATGACCTACCTGCAGCGCCTCCCCGTGTCCGCACTGAAGATCGATCAGAGCTTTGTACGCCAGATGCTGGAGCGCTCGGTGGATGCGCAGATCGTGCGCGCCAGTATCGGCCTGGCCGCCGACCTTGGCCTGCAGTCCATCGCCGAGGGCGTGGAGGACGCCGCTACCCTCGCACGCCTGCGCGAGCTGGGTTGCGATGTCGCCCAGGGCTTCGGCATCGCCCGCCCGATGCCACTGGACCAGCTGCGCCACTGGGCTCGCGATCATCAGGGGGCGACGGCCTGACCCTGCAATGCCCCCGCGCCGCCTATCTGCAATCGCGACGTGGCGGTACCGCCGCTAGGGTGGGGGCAACCCCATCGGCGAGACGGCATGATGCGCAAGGCGTGGAAGGAACTGGACCTGGAAGGCGGCGGCCTGCAAAGCCTCAACGCCCGACTGGCCCGCGAGATGCGCCGGCGCCCGGTGGCCTACGGTGCCTGGATCCTGTTCCCGCTGGGTCTGCACCGCTTCTACCTGCGCGAACCGGTCGGCGGCGGACTCTATGTCCTGTTGACCGCTGCCGCGCTGGCCCTGCTGGTCGGGGGCCCCGCCTGGTGGTGGGCGGTCCCGGTCGCCGCGCTGGCAATCGGGGGCGGGGCGGACTTGATCTGGATCGACCGGCGGGTCACCGGCTACAACAAGGAATTGCGCAAGCGGCTGTTCCTGCGCAAGGGACACCGCCCGCCGCAGGACTACCGCGGACGCTACACCAGCGACGCGGATGCCGAACGCGAACTCGATGACTACCGCGCGATCAAGGAGCGCGAGCGGGCGGGCCACCCGGGTGCCGTAGCGGCGGACGACGGCGAGCAGGACACCCAGGGCCGACGGCGCGCCCCCAGCTTCAACGAGCAGGAAGCCATGCTGCGCCAGATGCGCAGGGGAAACACCGACCGCGACCGCTGAGCCGCGCGCCCCCCTGCCCGGGTCTCAGTTGTCGCCCGGACGCCAGACCCCGGAGGCCTCCTGCGGCGGGGGCGCGGCCTGACGACGGCCTTCGACATCGGTGAACACCGACTCGGTAAACTGCGCGAGCTGCCGCAGATATTCCTTGCGCTCGTCGGCCGGTTCCGGCATCTGCGCCACCAGGAAACCGGTGATCGCACTCAGGTACTGCACCGCCACGATCGGCTCCTGGGCCTTGGGGTCGGTCTCCACCAGGGTGTCCTGGATCTTCTGGATCAGTTCGCCGGACAACTGCAGGGTATCGCTCATCGATTGCTCTCCCGGATTTAATGTCGGGCCCCAGGCTACGGGATGCGGCCCCGGGGGCCCAAGTGGACGCACCCCGGGAGGGCCTTTGCCCCCACGGGAAACGTGGATCGTTTCAGTGGTGCCGACCGGAAT
>SKNJ01000079.1 GCA_007120575.1 Thioalkalivibrio sp. | reverse complement strand
TCGCGCTCGAGTCGCTTTTGCGTGCGAACAAGGCGCGGTGACTGCCGTGCAGTCATTCTGCACAAGGGAGCCGCAACGCCGTTCCCACGCAAAAGCGGCCGAGCCCCTTCGGGGTTGGCGCCCCAGGTTCCCCGATCCTGCGTTGCGCCGCTTACAGGTAGAACTACTACCTGTTGCACGACGCGCCTTGTCTCGGAAAACCTGGGGTGCCAACGCGAGTGTGTACATTAAGCAGTGTTTCCTTAGTGCAGATAATCCACGGCACTGGGGCCCGAATCGTCGCGCATGACCTCTTCCAGGCGGGAATAGGCGATCGCGTCGTCCGGCTGGTTGAACAGCACCATCAGGACTACCCAGCGTACCTGGTCGAGGTCCATCTCCTCGGCATCCAGTTCCATCACCCGGTCGAGAATCAGCTCGCGGGTACCGGCGGTCAGCAGGCCGTTCTGTTCCAGGTGGAGCAGGAAGCCGTGGGCCTCGGTGTTCAGGCGCTTGCGCTCTTCCGTGGCGTAGATCCGCTGGGCGGCGCCGTCGCCGCCGCGCGCGGCCAGCGGGGTCTCGCTCATCAGGCGGTCCAGCCAGCCAAGGGCGCGCTCGATCTCGCGCTGGGCAAACCCCGCCTCGTTGAGGTGACGTTCCAGCTCCGAGCGGTCAGGTTCCTCCTCGGACTCTTCGTCGAGGGTGTGCTCGAACAGGTACATGAGCACATCCAGCACGTTTTCGTTCATGATTCGGGGGATCCTGCGTCGAGGCGCTGGTAGCGCCCGTGATCGAGAGCGGCCACACGGCCATTGAGTTCAAGCAAAACCAGCATGGATGAAAGCGTCTCGATGGTCAATTTGGTCCGCTCGCGGAGGGTTTCCAGCGGAACCGGGTCGTATCCCATTGCCGTGAGCACGCGTTCCTGTTCCGGATCCAGTGGGTCGCGGGGCGGCGCAGGCGCCGGAGCGGCATCGCGCTGTTCGATCCCCAGCCAGTTCGCCAGATCCTCCAGGATCTCGTCCGGGCCCTCGACCAGATGTGCGCCCTCGCGGATCAGTCGGTGGCAGCCGCGGCTGACCGGGCTGAGCACCGAGCCCGGGACCGCGTAGACCTGGCGGCCCTGCTCCGCGGCCAGGCGCGCGGTGATCAGGCTGCCGCTTTCCAGCGCCGCCTCGACCACCAGGGTCCCCAGCGACAGCCCGCTGATGACGCGGTTGCGCTGCGGAAAGTTGCGGGCCAGCGGGCGTGTGCCAACCGGCCACAGCGAAACCACCAGGCCATGGTCGGCGATGCGGTGGGCGAGGCGGCGGTGTTCGCCGGGGTAGATGCGGTCCGGCCCGGTCGCGACCACCGCGATGGTGCGTCCCTGCGGCGCGGCCAGCGCCCCCTCGTGAGCGGCCCCGTCGATCCCGCGTGCCAGGCCGCTGGTGATGGCGAGGCCTGCCCCGGCCAGCTCGCGCGCGAACTCGCGCGCCAGGCGCTGGCCCTGGGGGGTGCATTCGCGGCTGCCGATTACCGCGATCTGGGGCGCGCGCAGCAGGTCGCGCTGGCCGTTGAGGTACAACACCGGAGGTGGGTCGGGGAGTTCCGCCAGCAACGGAGGGTAGTCGGCATCGTCGCGGCACAGGATGTGGTGGCGCGGGTCCTGCTCGCGCCATTCCAGATCGTTCCGGATACCGGTCTCGCGCGCTTCCTGAACATCGCGGTCGGGCGCGGTCATCCCGGTGGCTTGGCGCCACTCGCGCTCCGGCGCCGCGAGGGCGGCCGCGGGCGAGCCGAAGGCGTCGAGGAGCTGCTGAGTCCGGCGCGCCCCCAGGCCCGGGGTATGGACCAGGCGCAGCCAGTCGAGGAGGGACTCTGCCGGAGCGGATGGTTCGTGCATGTCGCCGGAGGGGGCATCCGGTTGCGGCGCCCTGGGGGGATCCTGTTTAACGCTCACGTTCGTGCTCGCGATGAAAAAGCGGCCGAGCCCCTGCTCTAAATCGCTTGTGGGGTTCGTGCTCCATGTTCCCCGGCTGCGCGACGCGCCTTGTCTCGGAAAACAGAGGGCGCCAACGCGAACGTGTACATTAATCAGTGTTTCCCTAGCGCGACGGGTGGCGGACCTTGTCGCCCTCGCGCAGGGTGCGTTCCGCCTCGGTGACCAGCACGTAGGCGACCTTGTCGAAGGTCTGGAAGACCATCACCGTGCCCACCGATTCCTCGGGCAGTGCGACCCGTTCGTTCGGGGCGTCGCTGACCGGGTCGCGTACCGTACGCCCGGCGGAGTAGGCGGTCATCACCTGACCGTTTTCGATGCCGTCACGTGCCCCGCGGTTGATGATCGCGGCCTGCATCTGCCCGATCTGACTGATGGCATCGAACAGCGAGATGATGGTGCCTTCGGTGCCGCGCGGGGGGCGCCCGATGTCGAACAGCATGTCCTGCTCGGCGGCATACGGCAGCAGGCGGTCGCCGCGGATCGCCTCGCGCTCGCCCTTGCGGATGTTGGCGCGCGCCACGTGCCCGGGTTCCAGGATCTCGGCCTCGCCGACCGGCAGGGTGGCGATCCCGAGGTTCTCTCCGGTGTCGGGATCGATCAGGACATCGTCCCGCCGCACGATGTGGTAGAGGTCGTACTCGCGCGTGTCCTCGGCGTTGCGCACATAGATGCGGTCCCCGGGCCCGAAGATCACGCGCTCGTCCTGCGAGGCGAGGATGTAGGGGGCGCTGGACAGGGTCTCGTCGTCCACCACTTGCGGGCGGAACATGAACGGCTGGAGGGTGGAGATCGGGGTGACGTCCTCGTCGCGTTCGACCACTCGGGCCTCCGGCGACAGGCGATGGGTCGGGCGCACCCGCGGACCGCCATCCACGGTCACGTGAGGACGGCCGTCGACATAATGGATGCTGAGCACATCCCCGGGGTAGATCAGGTGTGGATTCTCGATCTCCGGGTTGACCAGCCAGATCTCCGGCCAGTACCAGGGGTCATGCAGAAACGTCCCCGCGATGTCCCACAGGGTGTCGCCCTCCTGCACCACGTAGCGTTCGGGCGCTGATTCGCGAATCTCGGGCTCCGGCTCGGCCGGTGCCTGGATCGTCGGGCGCGGCGGCGTGTCGTTGCCCGCGGTCGCCGCGTGCTCTGCTGGGTCGGCACCGGGTCCCGATTCCTGGGTGGACGCGCAGGCACCCAGCAACAGCGTTACACTGAAAAGGATTCCCGGCAGAACGAAGGTACTGGACGCCCTGATCTTGAACATTGCTTTCCCCTGTCAGGTCCGCGCGCTCCCCGGGCACTTCCGTGTCCCGGCCCCGGTCGGATGACGCAATTCCGCGGATATTGCGGTCCAACGTTAGCAGAATTGGGACGTCTGTACAGCACAAAGATTGAGGTTTTCCATGGCACAGCGAGAAATCCTGCACTTTCCGGACCCGCGCCTGCGTCTGAAGGCGGAACCGGTAGAGGTGGTGGACGATGAGATCCGGACCCTGGTGGAGGACATGTTCGAGACCATGTACGCCGCCCCGGGGATCGGTCTGGCCGCGACCCAGATCAATGTCCAGAAGCGCGTCCTGGTCGTCGACGTGTCGGAGGATCAGAGTGAGCCGCACGCACTGATCAACCCCGAGATCCTCGAGACCTCCGGCGAGGAGGAAATGGACGAGGGTTGCCTGTCGGTACCCGGCTTCTACGAGCGGGTGCGGCGCGCGGACCGGATTCGGGTGCGTGCCCTGAACCGGGATGGCGAACCCTTTGAGCTGGATATTGATGGCCTGCTGGCGGTGTGTATCCAGCACGAGATCGATCATCTCGACGGCAAGCTGTTTGTGGATTATCTGTCGAACCTCAAGCGCACGCGCATCCGCAAGAAGCTGGAAAAGCAGGGCGCGCGCGTCGGGGCCGGTGACAGGGCCGCGGTCCCCGCGGTCTGATGGGAAGCCTGGATACGGACGTCGAGTCCCCTCGCATTGTCTATGCCGGAACCCCGGAGTTCGCGGTGCCGGCCCTGCAGGCCCTGATCGGGGCGGGTTATCCGCCGGTGGCGGTGTATACCCAGCCCGATCGCCCGGCTGGGCGTGGGCGCCGGTTGCGCCCGAGTCCGGTCAAGCAGGTGGCCGAAGCGGCCGGGCTGCCGGTGGTTCAGCCCGAGGGCCTGAAGTCCGCCGAGGCACGCGCGGCGCTGGCGGACTGGCGCCCGGATATCCTGATCGTTGCTGCCTACGGGCTGATCCTGCCGCGCGCGGTCCTCGCGATCCCGCCGCTGGGCGGATTGAACCTCCATGCCTCGCTGTTGCCCCGCTGGCGTGGTGCCGCACCGATCCATCGCGCGATCCTCGCGGGCGATCGCGAGACCGGGGTCTGCCTGATGCAGATGGAGCCCGGACTGGACACCGGCCCCGTACACGCCTGTCGCGCGGTCCCGATCGCCGATGATGCCACCACCGGCAGCCTGCATGACGAACTGGCCCGCCTCGGGGCGGATCTCCTGGCGGAACGCTTGCCGGCGATCCTGCGCGGCGAATCCGAGCCGCGGCCCCAGGACGAGGCGGCGGTGACCTATGCGCACAAGCTGGACAAGGCCGAGGCCTGGCTGGACTGGACACGCCCGGTCGCGGAACTGGATCGCCAGGTGCGCGCGTTCAACCCCTGGCCGGTGGCGCAGACCCGGCTGGACGATCAGGTGGTGCGGGTTTATGCGGCGTCGCCGCGACCGCAGGCGAGTTCGGCTGCGCCGGGGACGATCATGGCGGCCGGTCCCGAGGGTGTGGACGTGGCCGCCGATGACGGCCATCTGCGCCTGCGCACGGTCCAGCTGCCTGCGCGGCGTGCGGTCGCGGCCGCGGACTGGGCGCGTAATGCCGACCTGGTCGGCCGGGTCCTGGCGGGGGGTGCCTGATGGCCGGTGCGCGACCCAGGCGAGTGGTGCCGTCGCGGGTGGACTCGCGTTCACCCCGGGCGCGTGCGCTGGAGGCGGTGGAGGGCGTGGTGCTGCAGGGCCAGTCGCTGACGCGCTCGGTGGCGCTGGCGACCGAGGGGCTGGAGGCGCGGGACCGTGCCTGGGTGCAGGCGCTGGCCTATACCACTCTGCGCTGGTACCCGCAGCTGGAGGCGCTGGTCGGCACGTTGCTGGACCGCCCGTTACGGCGCAAGGATGTGGTGATCGGCGTACTGCTGGCGCAGGGCCTGGCGGAGATCCTGCATTTCAGCACCCGCGAGCATGCCGCAGTGGGCGAAACCGCCGAGCTGGCGCGCCGCATCCATCGCCCCGGCGCGGTGGGGCTGATCAACGCGATCCTGCGCCGGGCGCTGCGCGAGCGCGCGGCATTGGAGGAACGTATCCAGGCGGATCCGGTGCTGCGGTATGGCTGCCCGGCGTGGCTGCTGGACGCGGTGCGCGAGGCCTGGCCGCAGGACTGGGAGGCGCTGCTGGAGGCCTCGACCCACCCGGCGCCGATGACCCTGCGGGTCAATCGTCACCGCTGGAGCCGGGATACGGCGCTGGAGGCCCTCGCGCAGACCGGGCATCCGGCGCGGGCCCATCCGGCACTGGAGGAGGCGCTGACCCTGGAGGCCCCGGCCGACGTGGATCGCTTGCCGGGGTTCGCCGACGGCCACCTGTCGGTGCAGGATGCCTCCGCGCAGTGGGCCGGGCGGCTTCTGGATCCGCGGCCGGGGGAGCGGGTCCTGGATGCCTGTGCCGCGCCGGGCGGCAAGACTGGACAACTGCTGGAACGCGCCAGCGGTACGCTCGACCTGACTGCGCTGGACTGCGATGCCGAGCGCCTCAAGCAGGTCGACGACAACCTGGGCCGTCTGGGCTATGCGGCGCGTCTGGTCGCGGCGGATCTGGCCGATACCGCGAGCTGGTGGGACGGCGCGCCGTTCGATGCGATCTTGCTTGATGTGCCCTGCTCGGCCACCGGCGTGATCCGCCGCCATCCGGACATCAAGACCTTGCGGCGCGCGGACGATATCCCGCGCCTGGCGCAGGAGCAGGCACGCCTGCTGCGGGCCGCCTGGCCGTTGTTGCGCCCCGGCGGGCGGTTGCTGTACGCGACCTGTTCGCTGCTGTCGGCGGAGAACGAGGCGGTGGTCGCGCCCTGGCTTGCGGACACTGCGGATGCCCGGGTCGTGATCCGGCAGGGCGAGGGCCCGATCCCCGGCGCGCGGGCGCGCTCGGTGGGCTGGTCGCTGCCGCTGGGGTTGGAAGGAGGCGACGGCTTCTACTACGCGCTGCTGGAGAAGGCGGGGGGCGCGGTCGGATGACACGCCCGGGGACGTGGTCCGGCATGGCCCCGGCGTGGGTCGGCCTCGCATTGTGGCTGGGTCTGTCCGGGGGCGTCCAGGCGGTGGAGGTGCGCGCGGCCAGTCACTTGTGGCTGGATGACGACACCCTGCTGGTGCGCCTGGATGTGAACATGGATCTGCCAGGGGTGCTGGCGGACGCGCTGATCAACGGGGTGACCCTGGAATTCGAGTCCGAGGCGCGCCTGGAACAGGAGCGCTGGCCGGGGCGCGAGGTGATGGCGAGCGAGGCGCGTCGGGTCCAGCTGCAGTACTTTGCCCTGAACCGGCATTACCTCGTAACCGCGGTGACCGACCAGCGCATGGAACTCAAGCCAACCCTGGGTGACGCCCTTGACGTGGTGGCGCGGCGCCTGGGGCGGTTGCCCCTGAGCGGCCTGCCGGACTCGGTACGGTCACAGCCCGAGGACTACCAGATCGCCGCGCGCCTGGCGCTGGTTTATTCCGCCCTGCCGTTGCCCCTGCAACTGGACGCAGGGCTGCGCGGGGAGTTGACCGCGCGCAGGGAATGGC
>SKNJ01000260.1 GCA_007120575.1 Thioalkalivibrio sp. | reverse complement strand
CCTGCGGGTCGAACAATGGCTCGTCCGACCCGGGCCGGATGCGCCGCAGATGGGCCTGGCCCAGATGCTGGACCACCGCCTTGACCCGCTCCGCCGGAATCCCGGCCGCACGCGCGGTGGCGACGATATCCTGCACCAGTGGGTTCACGTCCTGCGGGGTTGCCTTGTTGCAGATCGCCCGCGCCACCGCCTTCACCCCTTCGTTCAGGGTCTCGGCGGCTTCGCCATCGGCCGCCAGCAGGTCCTCCCAGGCCTCGGCGATCTGGTCCGCCGCGCCCTGCGGCAATTCCGCTCCGGTTTCCAGCACGCAGACCGTCAGACTACGCCGGGCGCGGGCCGCACGCTCCTCCTGGCGCAACGGGTCGATGTGCGGGTCCTGCTGCTCCTGCCAGCGGGCATCCTCACCCTCGATGGTCTCCAGCCAGGCATCAAGCAATGCCTGCGCCCCCGCGCGATCCATGCTGTCGGCCTCGGAACGCAGGCGGTTCACCGACTCCTCGATATGCCGCAGATAGGCTTCCACCGCCGCCTGATCCTCCACGCCATCCTGCGGGCTGACCCGGACCCCGGTGTTGATCAGGCTGCCAATCCACAGCCGGAGTGGATGCGCACGATCGCGGAAGAATGCGAGATCGCGAATCACCACGCGGGCCAGGGCGAACTGCATGTCGGCGATCGCTGCGCGCACCCGGGGATTGAACCCGACCTGCCGGAAGATGTGATCGAACATCCCCTGCAGCAGGTCGAGGATGAACGGGGTCAGGGACTCGCGCGAAAAGTCTTCAGCGCCCGGGTCCGGCCGTACAGCACCGGTTTCGGTAGCGCCATCCGCCGTCTCCTCGGCACCGGATGCGGCCACGGGGACACCATGCGCCTGCGCCATGGTCATCGCCCAGCGCGCCCAGTCGGAGGGCTCCGCCTCCGCCGGGGGCATTTCCACGCCCGTCGCGCTAGTGGTTGCGCCCAGGCCCAGAACGGCCCGATCGTCCGCCCCGGCAGGCGGCGTGGGCGTGGATCGGCCGCGGGTATAGCCCTCCCAGGTGGCCTTCTGCTGCGGGGTCGGCTCGGACTCGTAGGCCTCGGCGGCATCCCGCACCAGACCACAGCCATCCACCGTCTCGACCACGAACGCCAGCATCGGCGCGCCGCTGCGGCTCATGCACTGGACGTAACCGCGCATCAGGTCCAGGGTCATCGCGCTGCGCCCAAAGTGGCGCTCGGCAGTCTCGATCAGGCGTTCGTACCAGTGCAGCGGCGACCAGGGAGCCCAGCCGGGGTGCTCGAAGCGCTGTTCCTCGCGCGCCGCACGGGTAAACATGAACCAGGAGTAACGGTTGTTCTCGCGCACCACACCTTCCAGCGTATGACGCAGCGAGCGGCGGGTGGACTGGTAATCGTCGAGGATCTGCAGACCGCCCTCGGCGCCGGCATAGCTGCTGCCGGAAAACTCGTATTTCGGCGGATAGGCCGTCGTGGTCAGATCGCGGACCAGCCCCTCGTCGAATTCGCGACGGACCTCGTATTCGTGCGCCCGTATCTGCCGGCTCCAGTCCAGCGGATCCTCGGAGGTCTCCTCCCAGGTGCGCCCGGCCTCCCACTCCGAGGTAATCCAGTCGAGGCAGCTGGCCAGGTGTTCCACCACGCGCGGCGCAATGCCCGCGACCAGTTCGTCACGCTGGGCCCGGGACAGACCGGCCAGACCGCTCCACTCGGCGAAGTCATCCGCGTCTGTCCGGTCATCGTCCGCCATTTGCCTCGATCCTTCGCGCTGTCTGGGCTTGCGTTAGCCAGCCGTTATTGTACAGGAGATGCGTCCGAACAGCAGGTTACGGGGCCCGACCGTCGCCCGTCAGCCGGCTGGATCACGCGGCTGGTCGCCAATCTGGACCATGCCCTCCCGGACGCGCACCGGGAACACCGTCAGCGGCTCTTCCGCCGGGGGTTCCAGCACCTCGCCGGTGCGCAGGCAGAATTCCGCCTCGTGCACCGGACAGGTAATGGTGCAGTCGTCATCCAGCTCGCCGTCAGCGATCGGCACCTGCTCGTGGGTACAGAGGTTCTCCACCGCGAAGAACTCGCCGTTCAGGTTGAACACCGCCACCTCCGTGCCCGCGACCTCGACCAGGCGATGTCCACCATCCGCAATCGCATCGGCCGAAGCCACGTCAATCCAGTCCGTCATGCTGCCTCTCAGGTTTCGGTTTTTCTTTCCCGTACGCCGGGCCGGCGCGCCACCGGGACCGGCCCGCGCACGGAGACACGGATCAGGGTACGGACACATTCGCTGCCGCCGTGGCCGCCGGATCGATTTCGATACGCCGCCCGCGCTCGGGATGATAGGTGAACCGCCCCACGACCCGCAGCCGCTCGCCCAGATGCCCGGCCACCGCCTCGCCCGGGATCACCGCCACGCGATTGATCGCGTCATCCTCGAGCCAGTAGTGCTCGGGGTCGTCGAAGCGATGCACCACGCCCTCGGTCTCCACCAGCTCGCCGTCAAACGCATCGGCAGCTCCGGCCAACTGGGCCAGGGTCGCCGGCGCCACCCGATCACCGCCACAACCCGCCAGCAACAGCGCGGCCAGGGCGCCGATCCAGACCTGTCTCCATCCCTTCAGCTTGTACATGTCCCCTCCCAGGCCGCCCGCCACGGCTTGCGGCGCATTCGCAAAAATCCACTCCCGACAAGGCTACCGGATCGCCCCCCCGGGTACCTTTGCCCCCGGCATTTGCGGGCCTGTACGCAGGCAGAACACCGAAGACCATCCGGATGCACTATGCCCGACGCCCTCGAATTCACTACACTGCATCGCAATGTGACCGCGATCACACTCCACGCCGGCCCATCAAGGGGCGGCGACCAGCCAGGGGGGATGGATCCCGCGACGGGATTTCGGCAACGATGCAGATACCGTTCGGTCGTTCGGGAATACGCAGCACGGGGATGATCGGCCTCGCCCAGCGGGCGGGTCGGCTGGCGATCGCGCGCACCCATGGCGCGGGCTGGACCGGCTGCGACCGCGAACTGGACTTCGAGGGGCTGCGCGCCGGTGTGCGTCAGCACCGCCTGCGTCGCGCCCAGACCCATCTGGTACTCGATCGCCAGAGCTTCCGGTTACTACCCACCGAGGCGCCGGACGTCCCCGCCGCGGAACTGAACGAGGCCGTGCGCTGGCAGATCGCCGACCTGGTCGATTTCGACATCACCGACGCCGTCGTCGACCACTGCCCGATGGGCGACAGCAACCGCCACGATGGCAAGCACATGATCTATGCCGTGGCAGCGCGCCAGGACGCAGTGCGCGACGCCATCCACCAGGTCCGGCGCGCGGGCCTGCGCGTCCACCAGGTCGGCATCCCCGAACTCGCGCTGCGCAACCTGGCCAGCCACCTGACCCAACCCGCCCAGGGGATCGCTCTGTTGTATGCGGAGGCGGATGGCGCGACCGTGGTACTGGTCCGCGACGGCCGCCTGTTCGTAACCCGGCGGGTCGAGGTGCAGCTCAACAACGAGGGCGGCAACCCGCTGGACAGCGTGCTGCTGGAAATCCAGCGGGCGCTGGACTACTTCGACGGCCATTTCGCTCATTCGCCCATCCGCCAGCTGGCCGTAATGGGCGACGACCCGGTGGAGGACGAGGCGGTGCAATACCTCGGTGGCAGCCTGCGCATGGAGGCGCGCTGGGTACCACTGGACAGCATCGCCCCCGGGTCTGGCGGTCCGGGGTGTGCGTTCGCGACTGGCGCTTCCCTTGGAGTGGATGGATGACCACGCGCAACGACCCGCAAGAGATCGATCTCTACCGCGCCGAGCTGGATCTGCGCCGCGAATTGCCGATCTACGGCCGGGTGTTGCTGGTTCTGGCCCTGTCCTTTTTCCTGGGGGCCACGCTGTGGCTGGTCAATCGTGTCGACGTACAGCAGCGAGCCGGCGAGCTGGCCGAGACCCGCGTGACGCATGCCGAGATGGAGGCCCGCGTGGATGAACTCCAGGCCCTCCGGGATACCCCGGAGATCGCCCGGGCGGAAGAACAGGCGCGCCGCGCGGAGCAGCGGCGCGACCGGCTGGCCGAGGCCGAGCACCTGTTGCAGTCGCGGATCCGCCGCGGCCGCGAGCACCCGCCAGCCGACCCGCTGGAGATCCTGGCACGCACCCGCCACCCGGAGGTCTGGATCACCGGGGTGGCACTGGACACGGATAGCGGCACACTGACCATCAATGGTCGTACCTGGTCCGCGGATGCGCTGCCCGCCTACCTTGCCGCGCTCGAGTCGCTCGGCCTGTCGGGGCTCGGCGGCAGCCCCGAACTGGAGGCCCGCGCAGACCCCGGGAACGGACCCCTCGACTTCACCTACCGCCTGATCCGGGAGGCCCCGTGAACTGGCGGCCCGTTGCATGGCTCGGGGCACTCGAGCAACAGTTGCGCGCGATCTCGCTGCGCGAGCGACGCCTGTTGTATGCAGCCGCCCTGGTCACCCCGTTTTTGGTCATCGTGCATTTCGGGGTCGGCCCGCTGGAGAACCAGCAGGAACGGCTGCAGGAGCAGATCGAGCAGCAGCACGCCGAAACCGACACCCTGCGCGTCCGCATGCAGCAGCTCGCAAGCGCAGAGGACCCGCGGGAACGCCTGCACGAGCGCACCCGCCGCGCCCACGCGGAGAGCGCCGAACTGGAGGATCGCCTGGATGCCTCGGCCCGCGACCTGCTGGGGCCGGAGCGCACCGCGGAACTCCTGCAACGCCTACTGGCGGGCCGTGCAGCCCTGGAGCTCGAGGGACTGAGCCGTCGTGCGCCCGAGGTCGTCGCGCGCGGCGAACAGTCGCCTGTACGCATCGAGAACCACCGGATCGAACTGGAACTGAGCGGGCCATATCTGGACACCCTCGCCTACCTGCGCCACCTCGAGGCCATCCCGGTTGTCTGGCTTTGGGGCCCGTTCGAGTTGCAGGTCGAGGAATACCCGGTCAACCGCGTATTCCTGTCCCTGGATGCCCTGGAAATCCAGGGCCTGGAGCCGACCCCATGAGCCCCCGCCTGCCGATCGCGGCCCTGCTGCTGGCATTCGCATGGCCGACCCTGCCACTGCTCGCCAGCGAATCCGGCACGGTGCTGTCGGACCCCACTCGCCCGCCGGCGACCCCCGAACACGATGTCGCCGCCGCCCGCCCCGAGCTCCCGCGGGTCAGCATGCTAAGGTTGTCCGGCCCGCAGCCGCTTGCGGTGGTGAACGGACGAAGCGTCCGGGTCGGTGACCGCCTGCCCCTGGGGACAGTCCGCGCGATCGGTCCGGAAGGCGTAGTGGTCGCCACCGGCGACGGCGATCTCACCCTGCCACTGGCATCCCGTGTCGAATTGGATATCAGGAGAAGCGAATGACCTGGCGCCCGGCCCCCCTCTGGTTGCTGCTCCCGGCCCTGGCCCTGTCCGCCTGTGCGACCATGCCCGGCGAGAGCGGGCCCGAGGCGCGCGAACGTGCCCTCGAAGCGCTGGACGAGTCCGCCGATCAAGGCGCACCCACACCTCCGGCCAGGCTGCCCGAGGAGGTCGCGCAGGAGCTGCTGGACGGACCCCGCGATCCCGGTGCGCGCCCTGACGAGCCCCTGTTCGACCTGCGCGTGGACGATGCGGCCGCACGCAGTTTCTTCACCACCCTGGTCGAGGACACCCCCTACAGCGTGGTCGTGCACCCCGAGGTGGAGGGCCGGATCAGCCTGCACCTGCGCACTGCCAGCATCCCCGAAATCATGACCACGGTGGAGGAAACGCACGGCTATCGCATCACCCGACGGGGCGCCACCTACCATATCGGACCCGCCGGATTGCAGACCCGCACCTTCTTTGTCGACTACCTGAATGTCGAACGCTCCGGGCGCACCGGGCTGCAGGTCAACGCCGGGCAGCTGGCCGAAGGCGAGGACGACGAACCACGCGGGACCCTGATCCGCACCAGTTCGGAATCCAGCTTCTGGGGCGACCTGCGCGAATCACTGGAGATGCTGGTGCGCGGCGACGGCGACGAACCGACCGGGGGGCGCCGAGTCATCCTCAACCCGAACACCGGGGTGGTCGCGATACGCGCCCTGCCCGACGAGCTGCGAGATGTCGGCGCCTTCCTGGACGCGGTGCAAAGCTCGGCACAGCGCCAGGTAATCCTCGAGGCCAAGGTGCTGGAGGTCGCGCTCGACAGCGGATTCGAAGCCGGGATCAACTGGGCCTCGCTGGGCCGCATCGGCAGCTTCGACATTCTGCTGGGACAGACCGGCGGCGGTGAGGCCGGCTCGGACAACTTCGGACGGTCGCCCGCCGAAGGCGACGTGGGGCGGCTCAATCCGGCCAACCGCGACTTCGTCGACGGCACCCAGTTCGAGGCCGCCGGCGGCCTGTTCTCCGCGGCCATCGCCGGGACCGACTTCTCCGCGATGATCGAGCTGATGGAGACCCAGGGCGATGTCACCGTGCTTTCCAGCCCGCGGGTATCCACTGTCAACAACCAGAAGGCGGTCATCAAGGTCGGCAACGACCGCACCTACATCACCGACTTCCAGCTGCGCACCGAGAGCACCGGCGATATCGGGCGCGACCGGCTGCTGCCGGATCCGACCTTTTCGCCCATCTTCGATGGCGTGGCCCTGGACGTGACCCCGCAGGTCGGGGAGAACGGCGACGTCATCCTGCATGTCCGCCCCAGCGTCAGCGAAGTGCGCGAGCGCATCACCAGCTTCCGCTTCGACGGCGACGAATACGCCTTCCCGCTGGCCTCCTCGGCGATCCGTGAATCCGACAGCGTGGTCCGCGCACGCAACGGCCAGGT
>SKNJ01000199.1 GCA_007120575.1 Thioalkalivibrio sp. | reverse complement strand
GCGACGAAGGCGCGAATCTCCGCCAGCAGGGCATCGGATTCGTCGAACACGCTCTCGTCGGTGTGGATCTCGGGTGCTCCGGTGTCAGGGTCGAGGTCGCCAAGGCGGTGCAGCGACAGCACGCGGTTCTGGAAGTCCACCGAGGCGTAGGCATGCGACTGGAAGATGCGCATGCGCCGTTCGGACTTGGTGCTGACGCGGCTGGAGGTCACGTTCGCCACGCAGCCGTTGGCGAACTCCAGACGCGCATTGGCAATATCGATGTCGCCGGTGATCACGCGCGCCCCGGAGGCCCGGATCTCGGTCAGCGGGGCATCCACCAGCGACAGGATGATGTCGATGTCGTGGATCATCAGGTCCAGCACCACCGAGACATCGGTAGCGCGTGGCTTGTACGGTGCCAGGCGGTGGGACTCGATGAATCGGGGATGCAGCGGGTCTTCCGCGAGCCGCCGCAGGGCGGCGTTGAAACGCTCGAGGTGCCCGACCTGCAGGATCACGCCGTGTGCTTCCGCGAGCCGGTTCAGGGCCTCGGCCTGTTCGAGGGTAGCGGTGATCGGTTTTTCCACCAGCACATGGCAGCCGGCCGCGAGGAAGTCGCGGGCGATGTCGTGATGCAGGGTGGTGGGGGCGGCGATGGAGACCGCGTCGACCCGACCGAGCAGGCCGCGGTGGTCGGTTTCCGCGGCACAGCCGTTCGCCTCGGCGACGCGCTGCGCGGTTTCGGGGTCCGCGTCGACGACTGCGATCAGTTCGGTTTCGGGGAGCTGGGCATACTTCGCGGCATGCCAGCGGCCAAGATGGCCGACGCCGATCACGGCGCAACGGAGCGGGATTTGGGACATGAATGGGCTCGGGTTCGGGGACGCTGTGCTAGGATTTCGGCGCTATTGTACCGGATCCCCGGCATGCCGCGTGAGGCCGCCGGAGAGCGACGCGAATCACCAGGGGAGAGCGGGGCGCATGCCCGAGACAGCGGTAACAGCAGGGCATGTGGCGGGTGTGGACGAGGTGGGCCGCGGGCCACTGGCGGGGCCCGTGGTCGCGGCGGCGGTGATCCTGTATCCGGGTTATGACTGCCCTGGACTGACCGATTCCAAGAAGCTCACCGCGCGCCGGCGCGAGGCCCTGGACGCCCGGCTACGGGAGGAGGTGCTGGCGTTCGCGCTGGGGCAGGCGAGCGCCGTCGAGATCGACCGGCTGAATATCCACCACGCCACGTTGCTGGCGATGCGTCGTGCGGTGGCTGGCCTCGATCCGGTTCCGGCGCATTTGCGGGTGGATGGGCGGTTTGCGCCGGAAGGCCCCTGGACGAGCGAGACGATCGTGGGCGGCGACGGGTCGGTGGCGGCGATCAGCGCGGCCTCGATCATTGCCAAGGTGGCTCGGGATCGGCATCTGGCGGAACTGCACCGCGAATATCCCGGCTACGGTTTCGACCGGCATGCCGGGTATCCGACCGCGGCGCATCGCGCGGCCCTGCAACGCCTGGGTCCGTGTCCGGAACATCGGCGCAGCTTTGGCCCGGTCGCGCGTGCCCTGGCGGCGGGCGCGAGCGTCTGTGCCGCCGCCGGGGAGCGTGGAGCGTGAGTCTCCGCGACCCGGGTTTCGTGCACCTGCGGGTGCACTCCGAATATTCCCTGATCGACGGCCTGGTGCGCCTGAAGCCCCTGGTGGAGCAGGTGGCAGGGGCCGGCATGCCGGCGGTGGCGGTGACCGACCACTGCAACCTGTTCGGGCTGGTGAAGTTCTATCGCGCAGCGATTGCTCGGGGCGTCCAGCCGATCATCGGCTCGGACCTCCTGGTGCGTGACGCGCGCCCGGACGGGAGTCTGGCCCGCATTACCCTGCTGGCGCAGAATGATCCGGGGTATCGCAACCTGACGCGGCTGATCTCGCGCGCCTGGCAGGAGGGGCAACAAAAGGGTGTGCCGCGGATCGATGCGGCCTGGCTGGATGGCGGGGCCGCCGAGGGTCTTATTGCGCTGTCCGGCGGTATCGACGGAGTGTTCGTGAACGGTGCAGCGGTGGCGCGCGAGCTGGACGTCGCCGAGCTCGCGCCCTGGCAGGCGCGATTTCCCGGGCGTTTCTATCTCGAGTTGACCCGTACCGGGCGGGCGGGTGAGGAGGCCTGGATCGAGCATGCGCTCGCGGCGTCCGAGGCCTTCGCATTGCCGGTGGTCGCGACCAATGACGTGCGCTTCCTGGGGGCGACGGATTTCGAGGCCCACGAGGCGCGGGTCTGCATCCACGACGGTGTGACCCTGGACGACCCGAATCGCCCCCGGCGCTATTCCGAGGAGCAGTACCTGCGCACCCCGGAGGAAATGGCCGAGCGCTTTGCGGATATCCCGGAGGCGCTGGCCAACAGCGTGGCGATCGCGCGGCGCTGCAGCGTGACCCTGACCCTGGGCGAGTCGGTGCTGCCCGATTTCCCGGTCCCCGAGGGTTACACCGTCGAGGACCACCTGCGCGAGACAGCGGCGAAGGGACTGTCCGCGCGTCTGGAGCGTTTTCGATTTGCGGATGTCGCGGACTACGAGGCGCGGCTCACGCGCGAGCTGGACGTGATCTGTCAGATGGGCTTCCCCGGCTACTTCCTGATCGTGGCCGATTTTATCCAGTGGGCGAAGGACAACGGCATCCCGGTGGGGCCGGGGCGCGGGTCCGGTGCGGGCTCGCTGGTCGCCTACTCGTTGGGCATTACAGACCTGGATCCATTGCGTTACGAGCTTCTATTCGAGCGATTTCTAAACCCAGAGCGTGTCTCTATGCCCGACTTCGATGTCGACTTCTGCATGGAGAAGCGCGACGACGTGATCGACTACGTGGCCGAGCGCTACGGGCGTGACAAGGTGTCGCAGATCATCACCCACGGGACCATGGCGGCGAAGGCCGTGGTGCGCGATGTCGGGCGGGTGCTCGGGCATGGCTACGGTTTCGTGGACCGGATCGCCAAGCTGATTCCGTTCGAACTCGGCATGACCCTGGACAAGGCGCTGGCCGAGAGCGAGGACCTGAAAGCGCAGTACGACCAGGACGAGGAGGTGCGCGCGATCATTGATCTCGCGCGCAAGCTGGAGGGCCTGACCCGCAACGCCGGCAAGCACGCCGGCGGGGTGGTCATCGCGCCCTCGGCGCTGACGGACTTCTCTCCGCTGTACTGCGAAGACGACGGCGGCTCGCTGGTGACCCACTTCGACAAGGACGATGTCGAGGCGGTCGGCCTGGTGAAGTTCGACTTCCTCGGCCTGCGTACCCTGACCATCATCGACTGGGCGGTACAGAATATCCGCCAGATGGATCCGCAGGCGGAGGTCGACCTGGACGCGCTGCCACTCGACGATCCGGATACCTTCCATCTGTTGAAGGCCTACCAGACCACGGCGGTGTTCCAGCTGGAATCCGGTGGCATGAAGGACTTGATCCGGCGCCTGCAGCCGGACAGCTTCGAGGACATCATCGCGCTGGTGGCGTTGTACCGCCCGGGGCCGCTGCAGTCGGGGATGGTAGACGACTTCATCGACCGCAAGCACGGGCGTGCCCGGGTCGAATACCCGCACCCGGAGCTGGAGCCGATCCTGCAGCCGACCTACGGGGTGATCCTGTATCAGGAGCAGGTGATGCAGATCGCCCAGGTGCTGGCCAACTTCACCCTCGGCGGCGCTGACCTGCTGCGCCGCGCGATGGGCAAGAAAAAGCCCGAAGAGATGGCCAAGCAGCGCGAGATCTTCATGGAGGGGGCGCTGGGACGCGGAGTGGAGAAAGCCACCGCGACCTACATCTTCGATCTGATGGAGAAATTCGCGGGTTACGGCTTCAACAAGTCGCATTCGGCGGCGTATGCGCTGGTGGCCTACCAGACGGCCTGGCTGAAGGCGCATTATCCGGCGCCCTTCATGGCTGCGGTGCTGTCCGCGGACATGGACAACACCGACAAGGTGGTGGGTCTGATCGAGGAATGCCGGAATATGGGGCTGGAGGTCCTGCCGCCGGATGTCAACCGCTCGCATTACCGCTTCACCTGTCGTGACGCCACCACCGTGGTCTATGGGCTGGGGGCGATCAAGGGGGTCGGCGAATCGGCGATCGATACCCTGCTACGGGCGCGCGAGGCCGGGGGTGCCTTTCACGGACTTGTCGATCTTTGCCAGAGGGTGGACCTGGGCAAGCTCAACAAGCGCGTGCTGGAAACCCTGGTGCGGGCGGGTGCGATGGACGGGCTGGGGGCCAATCGCGCAACCCTGCTGGGCGATATCCCCACCGCGGTGGCCGCCGCGGAACAGACCGAGCGCAACGCCAGCCTGGGCGTGGTGGATCTGTTCGGGGATCCGGCCGCCGCCGTGGTGCCGGAGGGCGAGACCCGTCCGGAAATGGAGGACGACGAGCGCCTGCGTGGCGAGAAGGAGACCCTCGGCCTTTATCTCACTGGGCACCCGGTGGAGCGGTATCGCGCGGAGCTCGCGCAACTGACCGGCAGCACCCTGCAGGCGCTCGAGGCACAACTGGAGGACCGCCCGGACGAACCGAAGGCGCGCTGGGGCAAGCAGGAGACCGTGCGCGTCGCCGGGTTGGTGGTTGGGGTGCGGGTGCGTAACACCCAGAACGGGCGGATGGGCATTGCGACCCTGGACGACCAGACCGGGCGCGCCGAGGTGGTGCTGTTCAACGACGATTTCGCGACCTACCGGCACCTGCTGGAGCCGGACGCGATTCTGGTGGCCGAGGGGACGGTGACGCTGGACGACTATGCCGGGGGTGTGCGCATGCGTGCGCGGGCGGTCCATTCCCTCGACGAGGCCCGTGCGCAATGGGCGCGGGCGCTGCACTTGTGCCTGGAGGGGGTGCGGCCGGAGCAGGTACAAACCCTGCGCGGGTTGATGGCCGAGCACGCCGACGGACAATGCCGGGTCCATCTGTGCTATCGCAAGGATGGTCTGGAGGCCGAGCTCCGACTGCCGGAGGACTGGACCGTCCGTCCCGACGAACGCCTGCTGCGAGGTATCCAGAAGACCCTGGGACCGGAATGCGAGGCGCGCGTGGTGTACGGCCGCTGAGTTGCGAGACATGGGACCATGGAGACCATCGCCCGCCCTGGCTGCCGTGCGTCTGCAGGCCAGACTGCCGCGCGCGCGTGCACTGACGGGTGTTTCCCCGAGCGGCGAAGAGCGCGGTGATTGGTTACAATTCGCAGCAAGCGCGGACCATCCGTCCGCGTACGCGATCCGGCCGCCTCGCGTGGCGCCAGGACGACGCAGCAGCGACCAACGGGACCCTGAATGAATCCGGACTTTCTCGACTTCGAACAGCCGATCGCCGAATTGGAAGCCAAGATTCGGGATCTGCGGTATGTCGGTGATGACAGTGAGGTGAATCTCCAGGAGGAGATCCATCGCCTCGAGGAAAAGTGCCGTTCGCTGACCCAGAGTATCTTCGCGAAGCTGACCCCCTGGCAGGTTGCGCAGATGTCCCGGCATCCGCGGCGCCCGTACACGCTTGACTACATCCCGGCGCTGTTCGACGAGTTCGAGGAACTGCATGGCGATCGCACCTATGGCGACGATCCCGCGATCGTTGGCGGGGTCGCGCGGCTGGAGGGGCGACCGGTGATGCTGATCGGGCATCAGAAGGGCCGGCAGACGCGTGACAAGGTCTATCGCAATTTCGGCATGCCGCGGCCCGAAGGTTACCGCAAGGCATTGCGCCTGATGGAGATGGCCGAGCGGTTCCGTCTGCCGGTCCTGACCTTCATCGATACCCCGGGGGCATATCCCGGTGTCGGGGCCGAGGAACGCGGCCAGAGCGAGGCCATCGCCCGCAACCTGCGGGTAATGGCGCGGCTGGATACGCCGATCGTGGCGACCGTGATTGGCGAGGGCGGTTCCGGCGGCGCGCTGGCGATTGGTGTGGGCGACGCGACCCTGATGTTGCAGTACGCGACCTATTCGGTGATCTCTCCGGAGGGCTGTGCCTCGATCCTGTGGAAGAGCGCGGAGAAGGCCCCGGAAGCGGCCGAGGCGCTGGGGATTACCTCGGAGCGCCTCAAGGACCTGGGCCTGATCGATCAGGTGATCAGCGAGCCGCTGGGTGGCGCACACCGCGACCCGGAGACCATGGCCGAGCGCCTGCGCGGCGCGTTGCTGGAGACCCTGGACCGTCTCGACGGACTCGACCCGGAAAAGCGTCTGGAGCGGCGCTACCGCCGGCTGATGGACTACGGTGCCTTCCAGGAATCCGTCTCCTGACCTCGCGCCGGGGGGCGTCGACCCGGTCCGCGAGGCCCTGCGGGCCTTTCTGAACCAGTGTAGCGGGACGGGGCGGCGGCGCATTGCTTTCAGCGGCGGCCGCGATTCCAGCGTACTGCTGCATGCCGCGGCCCAGCTGGCCGTGCCGGGGCTCGAGGCCATGCACATCGACCATGGCCTGCGCCCTGATTCGGCGGAACAGGCCGCGTTCTGCCAGCGGGTGGCGGCCGCCCTCGGCGTGCCCCTGACGACCCGGCGCCTGGCGTCGCTGGCCACTCATGGCGCCGGCGTCGAGGCTGCTGCGCGGGCCGGGCGCTACGCTGCGCTGCGGGAGGGTCTCGGTGAGCGGGATCTGGTTCTCACGGCCCAGCACGCCGACGATCAGGCGGAGACGTTTCTGCTGGCCGCCCTGCGCGGCAGCGGCCCGGAGGGATTGAAAGGCATGCTGCGGCTGCGGCGCGAGGGTGGCACCTGGCTGGGGCGTCCGTTGCTGGAGCTTGGGGCGGATACCCTCGCCACCTATGCCAGGGACACGCGGCTGGAGTGGTTCGAGGATCCGAGCAACCGCGATACCCGGTTCGATCGCAACTTTCTGCGCCAGGAGATCCTGCCGCGACTG
>SKNJ01000099.1 GCA_007120575.1 Thioalkalivibrio sp. | reverse complement strand
TCGTACGTACCTGAGCGCTCACACAGAGCAAAAAAAAGGCTGCTGAATTAGTTATTCAGCAGCCTCATTCATTGCATTGCTATTGTTAATTGCTATTGCGGTAATTGCTTACCGGAAACCCTGCGGGAAAAACACTTCCCCTTTTCGGGCAGCTATTTTTTCTCCGCCATGGGAACGGCAACAACCTTGATTTTACCAAACTGCGAACGGGCAGTCGCTTTCTCGATCAGGGGAACGAAAGCGTTCATGATCAGGATCCCAAATGCAACGCCTTCGGTAATCCCAAAGCCAACTCTGAAGAGAACGACCAGAATCCCGATGCCAACACCGAAAATTATCTTCCCGTTATCTGTAAAGGGACTGGTGACCCAGTCTGTGGCCATGAAGAAAGCGCCTATCATCAAGCCGCCGGTAATAAGCTGATAGAGGGGATTTGCGCCTGTCAGCGCGGTGAGAATCAGCACTGTACCGATGATCGATACCGGAATCCGCCAGCCGATATGCTTCCGATAGAAAAGGTAAGCTGCCCCAAGAAGCAGAGCGAATGGTGACACCTCGGAAAGCGCTCCTGCCGGGAAGGCGAAGAAGAGCTCGGTTGCTGAAGGCATTTCGATGCCTGCCCTAAGCATAGCCAGCGGGGTCGCCTGGGTAATCGTATCCAGCGGGCCGAGGTTAATATGCAGTGGTTGGAACCACTGGTTGACATAGGCATAAGCAGGGGCCAGAATAATCAGGGCAACCCTTCCGAACAGAGCAGGGTTGAACCGGTTCCAGCCAAGGCCGCCTGCAAGCTCTTTCGCTATACCGACTGCAATGAAAGTAGCCAGGGCTGCTTTATACCAGGGTGTAGTTGCCTGGAATAACATGGCAACGAACAAACCTGTTACAAGTGCGCTCCAGTCATACAAGGTTGGTTTTTTACGCATCAGCTTCCTGAACAATATTTCGGTCAGGCAAGCGGTTACTAAACACACAACGACGGTAAGAACAGCGTATAGCTGAAAAAAGTATATTGACACCGCTGTGACGGGCAAAAGCGCTATAAAAACGTCACGCATGGCTTTTGATACATTTTCGTCACTCTTGATATGCGGTGACGGTGTTACGACATATTTCTGAGTATCGCTCACTACAGTTTTACCTCCTTTTCCCCATTTTCAAGTTATTTTTTGCTCATATAATCCCTAATCAGCGGTTTCATGCTCTGGACCAACTGAGTGATCGGCCGCTTCGAGGGGCAGACATAAGAACAAATACCACACTCGATGCAGTCCATCGTATTCCACTCAGTTGCTTCTTCCACCATAACGGCTTCGCAGAAAATGCTGATCTGGTTAGGATAGAGCAACATGGGGCAGTGTTCAACGCATTTACAGCAGCGGACGCAATCAGCATAATCCATATCCTCAAGGGCCATATCCGGAGGCAGAACTACGACTCCGGTAGTGCCTTTTACTACCGGAACTTCAAGTGTATCCTGTGCTCTTCCGGTCATCGGTCCGCCAACTACAACCTTGGCTGGCTCTTCGACTATACCGCCGCACTCTGCGATAAGATGAGAAAGAGGCGTGCCGATTTTTACCATCAGGTTCTGCGGATCTTTGAGGTTCTGGCCGGTTACTGCCACAACGCGTTCAATCAGAGGCTTTCCATATTTAACTGCTTCATAGATAGCAACACATGTCCCAACATTTTGAATCAACGTGCCAACATCGAAAGGCAGGCCTCCGGAGGGTATCTCACGGTCAAGAGCAGCCTTAACCAGGTGTTTTTCCGAGCCCTGTGGATACTTGGTTGGCATTCTGAGCAGAACAATGCGCGGATCATCATTCTCCTGCCGGACTGCTTCAATAGCATCATCCTTGTTGTCTTCAATACATACATATGTCTTCTCCACGTCAAGCATCTTCATCAGAAGCTTAACGCCTTCAAGCAGTTCCTTCGGTTTTTCCAGCATGATGCGATGGTCACAGGTGAGATAAGGCTCGCACTCACACCCGTTGATGATCAGGGCATCGATATTCTTATCAGGCGGAGGACTCAGCTTGACTGCTGTCGGGAAAGCGGCACCGCCCATTCCGACTATACCCGCTTCCTTGACCGCTTTTACGATATCTTCCTTGGTAACCTTGTCAAGGTCGTTATCGACCAGCTCGAGATCATCCTGATCCTTCGAAACCTCAATCACGACGCTTTCAACCATCTGCCCGGTCATAAAAGGCCTGGGTTCAATCGCCTTGACAGTCCCGGAAAGGCTGGCATGGACAGGGGCGCTGACAAAGCTCTCGCTGGAACCAATCTTCTGCCCAGCCTTAACTTTATCGCCTACTTTAACCAAAGGCTCGTTAGGCGCGCCCGTGTGCTGCAGCAGGGGTATAACAATCTCTTCGGGAAGAGATGCTTCTTTAATTGGCTTACTTTCGGTAAAGCTTTTATAGTGGGGTATGTTAAGCCCACCAAAAAACTGTTTTACTTCCACGTTAGTTCACCTCCCGTATTATTTCGCCTTCAGCTTTGATTCTTGAACTTTTTTACTGTATGCCCGGTTTGACCACAGACCGAGGCCCACTGCAATTACTACAAATACGCGCAGCGGAGCATAGATAGTATTCCAGAACCTGGTCTGGATCGGAACCTGCGGATCTGCCGGGAAACCATATTTTTCAGGCTTATCGCCCAAAACATACAGCATTGCCGTTCCACCGACCTCATCGAGGCCATAGATGTTGGCATTAGCTTTACCAGCAGCTTTTAGCTTGTCAACCCTGGCCCTTGCCTTACCAATAAGCTCCCGGCTATCGCCAAAGGTGATTGAACCGGTGGGGCAGGTGCCGGCACAGGCAGGTTTTAAGCCGCTCTGAAGGCGGTCAAGACAGAAGGTGCATTTGCGCGCCTTGTTAGACAGGCGGTCAAACCCAATCACCTGGAACGGGCAGGCGGCAACACAGTAGTTACAGCCGATGCATTTTACTTCATCGACCTTGACTGTATCGTATTCTGTACGGTAAATAGCGCCGGCCGGGCAAGCCAGTATGCAGGCAGCATCAGTGCAGTGCATACAGCCCTGTTTAGACATCAGCCAGTCTACTCCGTTCTGCTCGCTTTCATGCTCCCTGAATTTAATTCTCATCCAGGTGTTGGAAGATAGAGCAGGCGGGTTTTCATAAGACCCGGTAAACGAGGTATCCGTTGCCGGAAGCTGGTTCCACTGCTTGCAGGCAGTCTGGCAGCCACGGCACCCTATGCATTTAGTGGCATCGATTAAACATATTGGTTTTGCCATTATTCAGCCCTCCTTAAGTTGCAAAGGAACGCCTTGTATTCAGGAATAGTACTATTGGGGTCACCCACCGAAGGAGCTAGGTCGTTACAAACGGCACCGGTGGACATTCCTTTAAATCCCCAGTGATAGGGCATTCCCACAGCATGAATAAGTTTGCCGTCAATCGTCATGGGCTTAAAGCGTTTAGTTACACAAGCCTTAACTTCGATGCCTTTCTGCTCACCGTTATTATATAAACGCTTGCTTTCCAGGATTACGTTATCCCCGTTAGCAATATTCAGCTCTTCTGCCAGCTCTTCACTGATTTCAACGAAGAGTTCCGGCATAGCTTCATTCAGCCAGGGCATGTTGCGGGTCATGATGCCTGACTGGTAGTGCTCGGTAACACGGTAAGTGGTAATAACATAAGGGTATCTTTCCCGTTCTTCGTCAGTTTCCACGGTGTGCTCTGCTACAGGATACCAGCGCTGGCTGACCGGGTTATAGGTAGCCTGCGGGTAGAGAACATTTGCTACCGGGCTTTCAGCCGGCTCGTAGTGTATCGGCATCGGTGAGTCATTAGAGGTTCCACCAGCCCTGCCGTGAGCGTTGGTAAAGAGTCGCGCCTGGCCTTCCGGCAGCATGATGAAGGGATTCTTGGCCGATTCTTCAGGCGGAATAGTTCCATTAAAGTCGGGTACATCGTAGCGATCCCAGGCTTCGGCTGCTTCATTCCACTTAAAGAGCGGCACATCGGGGTTCCAGGGTTTGCCGGTTGGGTCTGCTGAACCGCGGTTATAGACAATTCTGCGGTTAAGAGGCCAGGCCCAGGAATATTGAAGGTTACTGCCTATTCCTTCCCTTTCCCTGATCTTACGCTTGGTAGCAGGATCGCTTACACTGCTGTAAAAACCGGTGTAAATCCAGCTGCCACAAGCCGTGCTTCCATCATCTCTTAACTGACCAAAGCTGCTCAGAAGTGAGCCGTCAGCAACATTGTAACCATTTATTTCCATGGCTACCTTGTCCGGATCTGGATCATCACCGTAATCCCAGTTCATCTTGAGGATAGGATCGGGGAGTGCGCCGCCGCCATTCTGATATTCTGCCCTGATCGCTTTGAAGAGCTGATCAGCAATCCAGAGGTCAGACTTCGCTTCGCCGGGGGCTTCCTGGGCTTTATTTGCCCACTGAATCCAACGACCGCTATTAGTCTTAGAACCATCACGCTCGTAAGCAGCTGCAGCGGGCAGCATAAATACCTCGGTATTAATTTCAGCCGGGTTAAGTTCGCCATCATCCCAGAAAGCTGCTGTTTCGGTCTCGAAAAGGTCCACCGAAACCAGCCAATCAAGTTGAGCCTGGTATTTCCGTTTCGCGGACGCAGAAGGTCCGGAAACAGCAGGGTTATCGGCCCAGCAGATCAAACCTTTTACTATGTCGTCACCCATGTACTTATACATACCGATATGGGAGTGGTCTTTTCCGTCAAGCTTGGGAATGTACTGGTAACCCTGCTCTAAACTAACATCGGGCCACCATGCTTTGATCATGCTGGCCATGAAGTTTTTCCTGTTTACCCAGTAGCCACCGATAGGCTGCGCATTGTTATATGCTTCGAGATCGGGGTGAGATGCCTGCTGAGGCATACCCATGTAGCCGGTAACGATATGGTAAAGCTGGCCCATGTCGCAGCAGCCCTGTACGTTGGACTGACCGCGCTGGGCATTTACGCCGCCGCCCGGAATGCCGATGTTCCCGAGCAGGAGCTGGGGAACGGCAACTGAGCGCACGCTCTGCGTGCCGTGCGTAAACTGGGTAATACCCATGGCGTAGAGCATACTCCCGGCTTTACCGGGCTGTCCGGTTGAAGCAAAGAGCTTGTATGACTCTTCGAGTTTCTCAACGGGAGCGCCGGTGACCTTACTGATGTTGTCAAGCGAATACTTGGCATAGAATTTCTTCATGATCTGCAGAACGCAGTTGGGATCTTCCATCTCGGGATCCTTTAAGATGTTGCCCTCTTCGTCGGTCTGGTACTGCCAGGTTTCAAGATTATAGCTCTTTGCACTACGCGCGGGGTTATCCTGGACACCAGAGAATAGGCCGGTTGATTCGTCAAACTCGAACCCTTCGTTAATCAGGCAGCTCGCGTTTGTGTAGTTAGCCACGTACTCTTCGTGATAGAGGTTATTGTTCAGGATATAGGCGATCAGGCCGCCAAGATAAGCGCAGTTTGTACCGGGACGGATTGGAACATAGAGGTCGGCAACCGCAGCTGTCCGGCTAACACGCGGATCCACAACAATAAGTTTAGCGCCCTTGTTTTCGCGGGCCTTTTCGATCCACTTCATCGAAATGGGGTGGTTTTCTGCGGTGTTGCCGCCGATGTTCATAAAGACATCGCTGTGCTGGTAATCAATCCAGTGGTTTGTCATGACGCCTCTTCCAAATGTGGCACCGAGACCGGTGACCGTGGAAGAGTGTCAGAGACGGGCGCAGTGATCGAGATCGATAATCCCGAGAGCACGGCCCATTTTCTGAAACAGGTAATTCTCTTCATTGGTGCAAAAAGCGCTGCCCAACCAGGCCAGGCCGGGAGCGCGGTTCACTGTAACTCCATTACTGGTGGCTTCAAAGCTCTCATCGCGCGTCTTTTTAATCCGCTTCGCAATTTCGGAAAGCATCCAATCCCAGCTTTTTTCTTCCCACTGGCTGCTGCCAGGAGCACGATAAAGAGGCTTGGTCAGCCTTTTTGGGTTTGGTATGGCATTACCCTTCGTATCGAACATGTAAGAGAGATTGAAAAGAGAACTTCCCTTACTGCAAAGGGTGCCTTCATTGATCGGGTGATCGGGATCTCCTTCAGTGTTAACGATCATGCCATCCCGAACATTACAGATAATTCCGCAGCCAACCCCGCAAAAAGTACAAATGGTATGCATTTCTTTGGTATACTTGATGCGCAGCGGTTCGCTGGGAGACGCAGAAGCCTTACGCAGGCCTACACCGGTTAAAGATGCAGCAACTGCTGTTGAACCGGCTAGCTTTAAAAAGCTGCGTCTTGTTAAATCCATAAGTAAATCCACCTCCTAGTCTTGTGTATCAACTATCTCTTTCTCGTTAACCCACTCCATTGCGGAGCCCGGAGCAAAGCCTTCTTTTCTCGCCATTAAATCATGAGATAGAGAAGCCAGGTTGTGAATGGCCAGGTGCATATCGCCATCCGCTCCAAACTTGCGTGCATCAATGATCTTGTAATACTGGCAGCATTTTTTGCAGAAATGAATGCGGCAATTCTCCTTGTTCTCAAGTGTGAAGTAACCCAGATCATCCATTCCCGTGTTATCGCAATACGGACATTTGATGCGAGTATGCACCCAATTGGTGCCACAAAGCCAGCAATCAAGCACCTTGGCCCCGTCTTCAGGCCTGAGCATGCCATAATGAGGCTTTTCACCGCACAGTGGGCAATCCCCCCCTTCATAGAGATCTGTCCGTAGTATCTCTGCAGTCAATGCTAGCTGCTGCCTATAAAAAGATGATAGCACTATCGAAAAAAGAAACGTGGCCATATCCTGCTCCAGCGTCGTTTCTTTAATCAGCAGATCCTTTAACTCGA
>SKNJ01000298.1 GCA_007120575.1 Thioalkalivibrio sp. | reverse complement strand
CGAGGTCGCGGGATCGTTGGTGTCGATATCGGCGCGGCTCCGGGCCAGCGGTTCGATCGTGCCTGACAGGGTGTAGGTTTGCGGTTCAGGGGGGGCGCCGTTAATCGGGGCCTCGTCAATCGGGGGGGCGTCGCTACTGCCGCCACCACCACCGCAACCGATCGCCAGCAGGATCGGGAGCAGCAACGTGACGAGGCCACGCGCGCCCCGCGCGAGGGGCTGGTGGATGGGGGGCTTGCCTGCCAGGCCGCGCATGCGGGCTCGAAGGGGGTCGGGGTGTTGTGGCATGGGCAGGTCTCGCGATTCGTGGCCCGGGCGGGCTGGTGCATCCTCAAACCATCATACATTTGGCTGGCGGCCGCGAAACCCCACATGTGTTGCCGTTGGGAGACGCGGAGCAAACGGATGGGCCAGGGAGGCGTGCCCGGGACGATCCACGTCGCTCGCGGGTGCCACGTCCGGGAGATTGCCGAGCCCGCCCTGACAGGCTCCGGGCGATGCGCGGGCCTGGGTTACGCCTGAGTTACGCCGGGGAGGCGCCGGGGATCCTGCCCAGGGTGCTGCGCAGCGCGTCGCGCCAGGGCTCGCCCGGCCGGGCGAGCTGTTCGCGCAGGGTGCTCTTGTCCAGGCGCGAGTTCGCCGGACGCCGCGCGGCGGTCGGATATTCGTGCCAGGAGATCGGGCGGATGCGGCAACGCGCGGTGTCCATGCCCAGCGCGTGGGCCTCGTCCCGAATCGCCACGGCAAAATCGTACCAGCTGGCCACGCCCGCATCGGTCCAGTGGTGGGTGCCGGTGAGGCCCTGGCGCACAGCAGCGAGGACGGTTTCGGCCAGACCGAGCGTGCTGGTCGGGGTGCCGATCTGGTCCTCGATCACGCCCAGCTCCTCGCGCTCGGCCATCAGGCGCAGCATGGAACGCAGGAAGTTCTGGCCGTGTGCGGCGTACACCCAGGCGGTACGCAGGATCAGGGCATGGTTGCCGAGCGCCGCGTCCACGGCCCGTTCCCCGGCGAGCTTGCTCTCGCCGTAGACGTTGATCGGGTTCGGGGTGTCGTCCGGGCGATACGGGCGCCCCAGTTCGCCGTCGAAGACATAGTCGGTCGAGACCTGCAGCATGCGCGCGCCTTGCGTGGCCGCCGCGCGCGCGAGGTTTGCCGCGCCATCGCGATTCACCGCGAACGCCGCCTCGGGTTCGCTTTCGGCACGGTCCACCGCGGTGTAGGCCGCGGCATTGATCACCCAGTCGGGGCGCACGGCCTCCACTGCTTGCTGCACGGCCGCGGCATCGGTGATGTCCAGCGTGTCGCGGCCCCGGGCGTGCAGCTCCACGCCGTCGGTCTCCGCGGCGCGGCGGGCCAGGTCCAGCCCGAGCTGGCCGTTCGCGCCGGCGAGCAGGATGCGGATCGGGGCGGCGGCGTTCATCGCGGCGCGTCCGGATACTCGGGCAGTGCGGCTTCGGGGGTGTCGTCCAGCAGCGGCGCGGCGGCGTCCTTGTCCGACAGGGTGACCTCGGAAAGCGGCCATGCGATCGCGATGCGCGGATCGTCCCAGCGAATGCTGCGTTCGCAGTCCGGGTGGTAGAGGTCGGTGCACTTGTAACTGAAGACCGCACGCTCGCTGGTCACGCAGAACCCGTGGGCGAAGCCCTCCGGGACCCACAGCTGGCGCTTGTTTTCCCCGGACAGCGCTACCCCGACCCACTGCCCGAAGCGTGGCGAGCCACGCCGCACGTCCACCGCGACATCGAATACCTCGCCGTCCAGGACCTGTACCAGCTTGCCCTGGGCATGCGGGTGCTGCAGATGCAGTCCGCGCAGGATGCCGCGTTCGGAGACCGACAGGTTGTCCTGCACGAAAGTGGCGGGGATGCCGGCCTCGGCATAGCGCTCGGCGTGGTAGGTCTCCATGAAATAGCCGCGCGCGTCGCCAAACACGCGCGGCTCGACGATCAGGACCTCGGGGAGTTCGGTGGACAGGACGTTCATTCGTACAGCGGCTCGTCGAGGACGCCGATCAGGTACTGGCCGTACTGGTTGCGGGCCAGCGGCTCGGCCAGTGCGCGCAGGGCCTCGGCGTCGATATAGCCCATGCGGTAGGCGATCTCCTCGGGGCAGGCGACCTTCAGGCCCTGGCGCTTCTCGATGGTCTCGATCAGGGTCGAGGCCTCCAGCAGCGACTCGTGGGTGCCGGTGTCCAGCCAGGCCATGCCGCGGCCCATGATCTCCACCCGCAGCTCGCCCTGCTCCAGGTAGCGGTGGTTGACGTCGGTGATCTCCAGCTCGCCGCGTTTCGAGGGAGCCAGCGAGGCGGCGATGTCACAGACCTGTTCGTCGTAGAAGTACAGACCGGTGATCGCGTAGCGCGAGCTCGGGTTCTCGGGCTTTTCCTCGAGGTCCACCACGCGCCCGTCGTCGTCGAAACTGACCACGCCGTAGCGCTCCGGGTCATGGACCGGGTAGGCCATGACCGTACTCCCGCGGGGCCGTGCGACCGCACCCTGCAGCAGCCCGGACAGGTCGTGTCCGTGGAAGATGTTGTCGCCCAGGATCAGTGCGCAGGGCTTGCCGTCGAGGAACTCGCGTCCGATCAGGAAGGCCTCGGCGACCCCGCCGGGGTGCGCCTGCACCGCGTACTCGATGGACAGGCCCCACTGGCTGCCATCGCCCAGCAGCTGGCGAAAGCGCGGGGTGTCGTCGGGGGTGGAAATGACCAGAATCTCGCGAATGCCCGCGAGCATCAGGGTGCTCAGCGGGTAGTAGATCATCGGCTTGTCGAACACCGGCAGCAGCTGCTTGGAGATCACCTGGGTGACCGGGTACAGCCGGGTACCAGCCCCGCCGGCCAGGATGATCCCCTTGCGGGGCGGGATGTTGCGGTTCGGGGCGCGGACGTGGTGCATGCAATCAAAGCTTCCGTTTCGGTATTTGTCCAAAGTGTCAGGTAATGCGGATCAAGGCGCCATAACGCCTTCACCCCCTGTAGGAGCCGGCCTTGCAGGCGAATGCCCGGAGTTTGCCTGGCGCCGCTTCGCCTGCAAGGCCGGCTCCTGCGAGGGGCGGGTCAGTGCCGTGTCCGGGCGCTACCCGGCCGGGGATGCGGCGTCGAGCATCCCGGCGCGCTGCAGCCGGTATTCGCCGGACAGTACGCGCTGCCACCAGGGCGCATGGTCCAGGTACCACTGCACCGTCTTGCGCATCCCGGATTCGAAGGTCTCCTGCGGCGCCCACCCCAGCTCGCGGGTGATCTTGGCGTTGTCGATCGCATAGCGGAAATCGTGTCCGGGCCGGTCGCCGACAAACTCGATGCGCTCGCGGTAGCCGCCCGCAGGGCGTTCCGGGTGCGCCGGCAGCAGTTCCTCCAGCAGGTCGCAGATCGTCTCCACCACCTCCAGGTTGCGGCGTTCGACATGCCCGCCGATGTTGTAGGTCTCGCCGGGCCGGCCGCCCTCCAGGATGCCGCGCAGCGCGCGCACGTGGTCGTCCACGTACAGCCAGTCGCGCACGTTCGCGCCATCGCCGTACACCGGCAGCGGGCGACCGTGCAGCGCGCTCAGGATCATGTGCGGGATCAGCTTCTCCGGGAACTGGTACGGCCCGTAATTGTTGGAGCAGTTGGACACCATCACCGGCATCCCGTAGGTGTGGTACCAGGCGCGCGCCAGGTGATCGGAGGACGCCTTGCTCGCGGAATACGGGGAGCTCGGCTGGTAGGCCGAGTCCTCGGAGAAGTAGCCCTGGTCGCCCAGCGAGCCGTACACCTCGTCGGTGGAGACATGCAGGAAGCGGAACGCCGCACGTGCCGCCGGATCCAGCGCCTGCCAGTACTGGCGACTGGCCTCCAGGAGGTTGTAGGTCCCGACGATGTTGGTCTCGATGAACGCCGCCGGCCCGGTGATCGAGCGGTCCACGTGCGACTCCGCGGCCAGATGCAGGATCGCGTCCGGGCGGTAGGTCTCCAGCAGACGGTTGACCGCTGCGGCGTCGCGGATGTCCGTCGGTTCGAACACGTAGCGTTCCGAATCTGCGACCTCCGCCACGGAATCCGGATTGCCCGCATAGGTCAGGCAGTCGACATTGACGACGCGGGCATCGGTTTGCGCCACGAAGTGGCGTACGACCGCCGAGCCGATAAAGCCGGCGCCGCCCGTGATCAGCAGGTTTTGTGGCATGGGGTCCCGGAGCGCCTGTCCGCCGTTCGATTCAAAACGCGGAATCATAGCATCCCCGCTTCGTGCGCAGGAGCCCGGCGCGCCGGGCTCCTGGCTGCGCCGCATCGGCCAGAGGGCTGGCCTCCTGCGGTTGGGAGGCCTCGGCGCGTAGGAGCCGAGCCCCCTCGGCGATCACGGTGTCACCCGCGCCGCATTGGCCAGGGGTTGTCCGCCTGCGGGCGATCGAGCCTTGGCCGCGCCCGATTGGGGATTGGTGCGTGGCGTTGTTCGCGACGCCGCGGGTGCGCGGGTATCATGTTTTTATTCCGGGTTCGGACGACCGGCGCTGTGATATACCGTGGTCCGTTGCCCCTTCACCGCCAGGATTGGAACGCTGTTGATGGAAGCCCAAGTGATGTCGCCCCCGGCGGGGGCCGCCAGCCAGCTGGTCGGTGACGAGGACCTCGCCGGCTGGCTGCGCGAGCAGGAGCGCCTGCGTCCGGAAGATCTGGAGCGTGCCCGGCGCCTGGCACGCAGCGAGGAACTGGGCCTGATGGCGGTGCTGCTGCGGCTGGGCATGATTACCGATCGCGACCAGGCGGAGGCCCTTGAGGCAGCGGGCGGCTGGCCCCTGCTGGGGCCGGATGACTATCCGGAGGTGATCGAGGTGCCGCAGGGCACGTCGATCCGTTTCCTGAAGGAGGTTCGGGCCGTCCCGTTGGCGAGCGAGGGCGGAGTCCTGCGCCTGGTGATGACCGACCCGCGCGACCGTTTCGTGCTGGATGCGCTCCAGCTGGCCACCGGTCAGGCCGTCGAGCCGGCGATCGGCCTGTCGGCGGATATTGGCGCGGCGCTGGAGCATGTGATCCAGGCCGAGCAAAGCGCGGACGAGGCCGTCGCGACCGAGGCGAGTGGCGACGAGGACGTCCGCGAGGAGGACGTCGAGCATCTGCGGGATATGGCCAGCGAGGCCCCGATCATCCGCCTGGTGAACCTGATCCTGCAGCGCGCGGTGGAGTCGCGCGCCTCGGATATCCATATCGAGCCGTTCGAGGGCAAGCTGAAGGTGCGGTTGCGGATCGACGGGATCCTGCACGAAATCGATGCCCCGGCTGCACGCTCGACCGCCGCGGTGATCTCGCGCGTCAAGATCATGGCGCGGCTGAATATCGCCGAGCGGCGGTTGCCCCAGGACGGCCGCATCAAGATCCGGGTGCAGGGCAAGGAACTGGACCTGCGTGTCTCTACCGTGCCGACGATGCACGGGGAGAGCGTGGTGATGCGTCTGCTCGACAAGCAGAGCATCGTGCTGGATTTCGAGACCCTCGGGTTCGAGGGCGAAGGCCTGGAGCGTTTCCTGCGGGTGCTGGATATGCCGCATGGCATCATCCTGGTCACCGGCCCCACCGGGAGCGGCAAGAGTACTTCTCTGTACACCGCGCTCGCGCGGCTGAATACGCCGGAGCGCAAGATCCTCACGGTCGAGGACCCGGTGGAATACGAGCTGGAGGGGGTCAACCAGATCCAGGTGAAGCCACAGATCGGGCTGAATTTCGCCTCCGCGCTGCGCAGCATCGTGCGTCAGGACCCGGACATCATCATGATCGGCGAGATGCGCGACCTGGAAACGGCCCAGATCGCGGTGCAGTCGGCGCTGACCGGTCATCTGGTGCTGAGCACGCTGCATACCAACGACGCGGCGGGCACCGTGAATCGCCTGCTCGACATGGGTGTGGACGACTACATGCTGACCTCCACGGTCAACGGCATTCTGGCCCAGCGTCTGGTGCGCAAGCTGTGCGCGCACTGCCGCGAACCGGTGGATCTGCCCGCCGAGGTGCGCGAGGAGTACGGTCTGGACCGGTTCGCACCGGCGGACGGGCTGCAGGCGCACAGGCCGGTGGGCTGTGACGAATGCGCGGGCACCGGTTATCGCGGCCGGCTCGCGATCATCGAATTCCTGGTGATGACCGACGCGGTGCGCAGCAAGGTGATGAACCACGCGATCTCCAGCGATATCGAGCGCTGTGCCCGCGACGAGGGCATGCGCACGATGTACGAGGACGGCCTGCACAAGGTGGCACGGGGCATGACGACCCTGGAAGAAGTGCTGCGCGTGACTCAGGACTGACCGCATGCCGATGTATCGCTACAAGGCCGTGATGCCGGGCGGCGAGACCGCCGAGGGCGAGGTCAGCGCGTCCGACGAGCAGCAGGTGATCGCACAGTTGCAGGCCGCCGGGCAGATCCCGATCCGGGTCGCGCCGGCCGGACGCATGGGCGGGCTCGGCCTGGGTCGGCGCAAGGTCCGGTCGCAGGACGTGCAGGTCTTCACCCACGAGCTGGCGACCCTGCTCGGGGCGGGGCTGCCGCTGGACCGCTCGTTGCAGATCATCGTGGACCTTGCCGAGGACCCGAAGGTGAACCAGATGGCGACCCGCGTGCTTGACCGGGTGCGTGGCGGGCAGTCGTTGTCCGAGGCCCTGGAGGCACAGGCGGGCGTGTTTTCCCGCTTCTATATCAGCATGGTGCGCGCCGGCGAGATGGGCGGGGCGATGGAGGAGGTGCTCAAGCGCCTGTCCGACTACCTCGAGCGCGCCCGCGAGTTGCGCGACAGCGTGGTATCCGCGCTGATCTATCCGGCGATCCTGCTGACCGTCGCGGTGGTTTCGGTGTTCGTGCTGATGGTGTTCGTGGTCCCGCATTTCACCCAGTTGTTCGAGGACGCCGAACGGGCCCTGCCGTTGCTGACCCAGGTGGT
>SKNJ01000061.1 GCA_007120575.1 Thioalkalivibrio sp. | reverse complement strand
GGCGGACAGAAATCCTCGGGAGGCAGGCGGTTGCCGGACAGGGTGAGCGACATGGCAGAGGCGGGGGCCGGGCCGGGCGTGCAGCGCTGGGCGCTGGGGGTCGAATATGATGGCCGCGGGCTGCTGGGGTGGCAGCGGCAGAAGGATGGGCCCAGCGTCCAGGCGCAGCTGGAGGCGGCGCTGGGGTTCGTCGCCAATCATCCGCTGGAGCTGACCTGTGCCGGGCGTACCGATGCCGGAGTCCATGCCACGGCGCAGGTGGTGCACTTCGATTCCCCGGCAATGCGCGAGCCGCATGCCTGGGTGCTGGGGGCCAACAGTCGCCTGCCAGACGCGATCGCGGTGACCTGGGCTCGGGCGGTCCCGGAGCGTTTCCATGCGCGCTTCTCGGCGTGCGGGCGTCGCTATCGCTACGTGATCGCGAATCGCGCGGTGCGCCCCGCCCTGGAGGCCGGGCGCGTGGCGTGGTGGCGGCGCACGCTGGATGCCGGGCACATGCACTCTGGCGCGCAGGCCTTTGTTGGCGAGCACGACTTTTCCAGTCTGCGTGCCGCGGCCTGTCAGTCGAAATCACCGATCCGCCGGGTGCATTCGATCTCGGTCTGGCGGTGCGGGGGGTACGTGGTCCTGGATATTCACGCAAATGCGTTCCTGCACCACATGGTGCGTAATATCGCCGGGGTATTGCTGGCAATCGGAGACGGGCGCGAGCAGCCGGAATGGGCCGCGGAGGTGCTGGCGGCCCGTGATCGCCGGATGTCCGGCATCACCGCGCCGGCCGGTGGGCTTTATTTCGTGCAGGTGGAGTATCCCCCGGAGTTCGACCTGCCGGTCGCGGCCGGTCCAGCCTGCGACGGGGTGCCGGGGAATGGGCCGGAGTGATTGCGGGAAAGCCGGCTCGGTGGACTGGTTCTGGTAGGCTTGCGGGTCGATTTCCAGGGACGCCGGACATGCGCTACAGGGTCAAGATCTGCGGAGTGACCACGCCCGAACAGGGGCGTGCCGCGGCCGTAGCCGGGGCGGATGCGGTTGGACTGGTGTTTCATCCGCCGAGCCGACGCTTCGTTGAACCGGAACAGGCGGCCGCGATCGTCGCGGCCTTGCCGCCATTCGTGACCACCGTCGGGCTGTTCGTGGACGCGCGGCCCGGCTGCGTCGAGGCGATCCTGAATGCCGTGAGTCTGGATTGTCTGCAGTTTCACGGGCATGAGGCGGCGGGGGATTGTGCGCGTTTCGGGCGCCCGTACCTGAAGGCGATTGCGATGGGTGAGGGGCAGGATCCCCGGCCGGCGATGGACGTGCACCCGGAGGCGCAGGGGTTCCTGCTGGACAGCCACGGGGGAGGGCGCCAGGGTGGCTCGGGGCACCGTTTTGACTGGCAGACGGTACCGGATGCGCTGGAACGGCCGTGGTTGCTGGCCGGCGGGCTGGATTCGGACTCGGTGCGCGAGGCGTTGCGCTACCTGCGTCCGTACGGGGTCGATGTAAGTTCCGGGGTGGAATCCGCGCCCGGAATCAAGGATGCACGGCGTATGCGGGCCTTTGTCAGGGCGGTGCGTGAATGCGAGGTGGAGATCGATGAACAAGATTGACTGGGCGGCCTTTCCGGATGCGCGAGGCCACTTCGGGGCCTACGGTGGACGTTTCGTCTCCGAGACCCTGATGGGGGCGCTGGACGAGCTGCAGAAGGTGTACGAGCAGTACATGGGTGATCCCGACTTCATGGCGGAGCTGGACCATGACCTGAAGCAGTTCGTCGGGCGCCCGAACCCGCTGTATCACGCAGAGCGCCTGTCGCGCGAGCTGGGCGGGGCCCAGATCTATCTCAAGCGTGAGGACCTGAACCACACCGGCGCGCACAAGGTGAACAACACCATCGGGCAGGCCTTGCTGGCCAAGCGCCTGGGCAAGAAGCGGATCATTGCCGAGACCGGGGCCGGACAGCATGGTGTGGCGACCGCGACCGTGGCGGCGCGCCTGGGACTGGAGTGCGTGATCTACATGGGCGAGGAGGACACCCGGCGCCAGACGCCGAACGTCTACCGTATGCGACTGCTGGGCGCCGAGGTGGTGGCGGTGAAGTCCGGTACCCGTACCCTCAAGGATGCGTTGAACGAGGCGATGCGCGACTGGGTGACGAATGTCGACGACACCTTCTACATCATCGGGACGGTGGCCGGGCCGCACCCGTATCCGGCAATGGTCCGTGACTTCCAGGCGGTGATCGGGCGCGAGGCACGCGCGCAGCACCTGGAGATGACCGGCCGCCTGCCGGATACCCTGGTTGCCTGTGTCGGCGGAGGGTCCAACGCGATCGGACTGTTCCACCCGTTCCTCGGTGACGAGTCGGTGGAGATGGTCGGGGTCGAGGCCGGCGGCGACGGGGTCGAGACCGGGCGCCATTCCGCGCCGCTGTGCGCCGGGCAGCCGGGCGTGCTGCACGGCAACCGGACCTACCTGATGGAAGACGAGAACGGCCAGATCATTGGCACGCATTCGATCTCGGCCGGGCTCGACTACCCGGGCGTGGGGCCGGAACACGCGTGGCTGAAGGATATTGGTCGGGTGAGCTACGTGTCGGTGACGGATGACCAGGCCCTGGCGGGTTTCCACCGTTTGACTCGCACGGAGGGCATTATCCCGGCGCTGGAGACCAGCCACGCGATTGCCCATGTGCTGGAGCTGGCCCCGCGGATGCGCCCTGACCAGAGCATCATCATCAATCTGTCCGGGCGTGGCGACAAGGACCTGAACACCGTGGCCGAACGCGAGGGGATTACGCTATGAGTCGGATCGAACAGCGCTTCGCCGAACTGCGCGAACAGAACCGGGCGGCACTGATCCCGTACGTGACCGCGGGCGATCCGGAACCGGGTGCCACCGTGCCCCTGATGCACGCACTGGTGGAGGCCGGGGCCGATCTGATCGAGCTGGGTGTCCCGTTTTCCGACCCGATGGCCGATGGTCCGGTGATCCAGAAGGCCTGCGAGCGGGCCCTGCGCTTCGGGACCGGCCTGCGCGACGTGCTGGCGATGGTCGCGGAATTTCGCAAGACCGACACCACCACGCCGGTGGTCCTGATGGGTTACCTGAATCCGGTGGAGCGGATGGGGTACGAGTCCTTTGCCGAGACCGCGAAGGCGGCCGGTCTGGACGGGCTGCTGACGGTGGACCTGCCGCCGGAGGAAAGCGAGGACGTGGTGGGGCTGCTGGAACAGGCCGGCATCGATCCGATCTTCCTGATCGCACCGACCACTACCGATGCGCGTATGGATCACGTCGCACACGCCGCCCGGGGTTTTGTCTATTACGTGTCGCTGAAGGGCGTGACCGGTTCGCAGAGCCTGGATACTTCGGCGCTGGCGGCGCGGCTGGATGCGATTCGGAAGCACACCGGTCTGCCCCTGGGGGTCGGCTTCGGTATCCGCGACGCGACCACGGCCGCGCAGGTGGCCCGGGTTGCCGATGCGGTGGTGGTCGGCAGCGCGATCGTGCGCCTGGCCGAGGAAAACGACGGAGACCCGGTCGGTTATGCCCGCGCCGCGGCCGTGGTGGTGAGGGATATGCGCGAGGCCATGGACCGGGCGCGGTCCACCAGTGGCACGGCCACGGTGTAGAATGCACCGTCCGCAGGACTGAGGAGGCGGCATGAGCTGGTTCGAGAAGTTGATGCCTTCGCGCATTCGCACGGACGCCACCAAGCGCGGCGGGGTTCCGGAAGGGTTGTGGGTGCGTTGCGAGGGTTGCGACGCCACGTTGTACCGGCCCGAGGTGGAACGCAATCTGGATGTCTGCCCGAAATGCGGGCATCACCGGCGGATGAGCGCCCGGCGCCGCCTGGAGACCTTCCTGGATGCCGAGGGCCGCGCGGAAATCGCCGACGAGATCGAATCCTCGGATGTCCTGAAATTTCGTGACTCCAAGAAGTACAAGGACCGGCTGTCGGCGGCCCAGAAATCCACTGGCGAGCGCGATGCCCTGGTGGTGATGCAAGGCCAGTTGCTGGGGCGTCCGCTGGTCGCTTCGGCGTTCGATTTCCGGTTCATGGGTGGATCAATGGGCTCGGCGGTCGGCGAGCGCTTCGTACGTGGCGCGAACCGCTCGCTGGAGCAGGGCATCCCGCTGGTGTGCTTCAGCGCTTCCGGCGGCGCGCGCATGCAGGAGGCGTTGTTCTCGTTGTTGCAGATGGCCAAGACCAGCGCGGTCCTGGCGCGCCTGCAGGAGGAGCGTATCCCGTTCATTTCGGTGATGACCGACCCGACCATGGGTGGGGTGTCCGCGAGCCTGGCGATGCTGGGCGATCTCAATGTCGCGGAACCGAATGCGCTGATCGGCTTCGCCGGCCCCCGCGTCATCCAGCAGACGGTGCGCGAAACCCTGCCGGAAGGATTCCAGCGTTCCGAGTTCCTGCTGGAGCACGGGGCGATCGACATGATCGTGGACCGTCGCGACATGCGTGGCCGGCTCGCATCGGTACTGGGCATGCTCACCCACGGCCCGGCCCCGGGAGACGAGGAACCGGAACCCGAACCCGAGGATACGCAGCCCGAGATCGAAGTCATCGGGCCGGAGAACGCGGGCGAGACCGAACGCGACCCGCGTTCCGCCTGAACCGGTGCGGTTCGACACCCTCGGAGAGTGGCTGGCCTGGCAGGAGCGTCTGCACCCGGTCGGCATGGACCTGACCCTGGAACGCATCGCACTGGTGGCCGATCGTCTGGGGCTGCGCGATGCCGCTACGCCACGCACCGTGATCGTGGCCGGCACCAATGGCAAGGGCACCGTGACCACGCGTGCCGCCGCGCTGTTGCACGCCCGCGGCCTGAAGGTCGGCCTGTTCACCTCCCCGCACCTGCTGCACTACAACGAACGCATCCGGCTGAATGGCGTCCCCGCCACGGATGCGGATCTGTGCCGGGCGTTCGATGCGGTGGACCGGGCGCGCGGGGACGATTCCCTGACCTATTTCGAATTTGGCGCGCTGGCGGCCGCCTGGCTGTTTCGCGACGCCGGGGTGGACGTGCAGGTGCTGGAGGTCGGCCTGGGCGGGCGTCTGGACGCGGTCAATATCTGGGATGCCGATGTTGCGGCGATCACCGCCGTGGATCTCGACCACCAGACCTGGCTGGGCGACGACCGCGAGGCGATCGGGCGGGAGAAGGCCGGCATCATGCGTGCACGGCGTCCGGTGATCCTCGGTGAACTCAATCCGCCGGCCAGTGTGCTGGCGCATGCGCGCGAGATCGGTGCGCGGGTTTCGCGCCTCGGGCCGGACTTCGACCTGGTCTGCGCCGGCGATCGCCTGAGCTGGCAGTGGCGGGGCGGGCGCGTCGACTGGCCGGTGGGGCCGACCCTTGCACTGGATGGTGCGGTACTGGCGAATACCGCGACCGCGCTGGCGATCGTCGAGACGCTCGGGTATCGCGCAGGCCTGGATACCGTGATGCTGCAACAGGCCCTGGCGGTACAGGCCCCCGGTCGGTTGCAGCGAATCGCCGGGAATCCCGAGTGGGTGCTGGACGTGGCGCACAATGCGCAGGCCGTTGCGGAACTGGCGCGCTGGCTGCGGGTGCATGCGGTGGAGGGTCCGGTGGTCGCGCTGGTCGCGGTGATGGCCGACAAGGAACGCGCCGCGATGTGGCGGGCGCTGGACGGGGTGATCGATGTCTGGGTGGCGGTTCCACTGGACTTGCCCCGGGCATTGCCCGCAGCGGCGCTGGCGGAGGAACTTCGGGCCGCCGGGCAGCACTGCGTACAGGTTGGCGACAGCCTGCCGGGGGCGCTGGAATATGGTGCCCGCGAGGCCGGGCCCACAGGGCGCCAGGTGGTATTCGGGTCCTTCCATACCGTGGCGGCGGTACTGGAACAGGCCCCCCCGGAACTGGCCATCCGGGCCTTTCAGCCGGGTGCGCACCCGGGGCGCGTGGCATCCCATGGTTGAGCCACGCGGCATGCCGCTTGCCCGCTACGCCGGCGGGGGCGTAAGGTTCGGGCAGGAACACCCCCGCCGGCGACCATCGGGCCCCCGCGGTCGCGGTGCGTGCCCTTTGCAACGGATCCCGGTATGACTACCGACAATCCCATCCGGTTTCGCCTGATCGGCGCGGTGATCCTGATCGTGCTGGCGGTGATCTTTCTGCCCTGGCTGTTCGATGGCGCCGGCTATGACTACATGACCGGGGTCGAGGACCCGGTTCCCGAGCCGCCCTCGTTCGCGGAACCGGACATTGTACTGCCCTCGGAACGCGAGGCGGGTGCGCGCGGTGACCCGCGGCCACGGCCGGACACCCCGCGCGAGGGAACGGCGCAGCTGCACAGCCTGGATAATGGCGACGCGCGCGCATCCGGAGACCAGGCCCCGGTGCCGCTGCGCGAACGCAGCGCGGCCGAGCCACTGGAGGCGGGCTGGACGGTGCAGGTGGGCAGTTTCCGCGACCAGGCCAATGCCCGCGAGCTGGAACAGCGCCTGCGCGAGGCAGAGTTACCGGCGTTCGTGGATACCTCGATTACGGATGGCCGCAGCATCTACCGTGTGAAGGTCGGGCCGCTGGCGCAGCGCGATCAGGCGCAGGCCCTGGGCGAGCGGCTGCAAAGCGAACTCGGGCTCGAGGCGATCGTGGTGGCGTTTCCGTGAACTCTCGCGCTGCAAAGAACCCCGTCATCGCGAGGAGCACAGCGACGTGGCGAGCTCCGTGGGCGGCATCGGCGCTGGCCAGGACCGACGTTGGGGGTTGCGTTGGGAGGTTGCCGCGGCCCCTGCGGGGCCTCGCAATGACGGGGGCAGGGAGGAGCACCGTCATCGCGAGGAGCGCAGCGACGTGGCGATCTCCGTGGGCGGCCCCGGCGCTGGCCAGGACCGACGTTGGGGGTTGCGTCCGGAGGTTGCCGCGGCCCCTGCGGGGCCTCGCAATGACGGGG
>SKNJ01000187.1 GCA_007120575.1 Thioalkalivibrio sp. | reverse complement strand
GTCCATGCATGACCCGCTGACCGGCTTGTGGAATCGGCGCTATATGGAGATCGTGCTGGAGCGCGACATCGGCAATGCCCGCCGTTACCAGGGCAGCCTGGCGGCGGTCATGGCCGACCTGGACCATTTCAAGGACTATAACGATCGCTATGGACACCCGGCCGGGGACCGACTGCTCGCGGAGGTTGCCGACCTGCTGTGCGAACAGGTGCGTGGAGGCGACCTGGTGGTGCGCTACGGTGGCGAGGAATATCTGATGTTGTTGCCGCAGTGTGACGAACAGACGGCGTGCGCGGTGGCCGAGCGCGTGCGTGCGGTGGTCGAGGAGCGGACCCCGGTCACGATCAGCCTCGGAGTCGCGGTCTGCGAGGGCGAGGCATGTGCGGCCGATGCCCTGATCGAGGCTGCGGACCGCGCCCTGTATCAGGCCAAGGACGCGGGACGCAATTGTGTGATGGTGGCGCCGTGACCATGACCGGACGCAGCGCCTGGTGGCTTGCCCCTCTCCTGTGTTGTCTGGCTGCGCCGCTGCCGGCGGAGACGCTGGTCGAAATCGGCGTGCTGGCGAAACGCGGGGCGGAACCGGCGCTGCAGCGCTGGGAGCCGACCGCGCAGTTCCTGACCCGGGAGATCCCGGGCCATCGCTTCGCGATCCGTCCGCTGGGCTTCGACGCGGTCGCGGAGGCGGTCGCGCGGGGCGAGGTCGATTTCGTGCTGGTGAATCCGGCGATCTACGTGAGGCTGGAGAAGGAGTTCGGCGCGGCGTGGGTGGTGACCCTGCGCAACCGGGTGGAGGAGCATGTCCTCGATCAGTTCGGCGGGGTGGTGTTCACGCGCGCCGGGCATCCCGGGGTTGTCGGTCTGGAGGACCTGCGCGGGCGGCGTTTCGGGGCCGTGGAGGAGAACTCCCTGGGTGGGTACCTGATGGCCCGGGGCCTGCTGCAACGTCACGGGATGCGCCTCCCGGCCGATGTCACGGAACTGCGTTTTCTGGGCACCCATGACGCCGTGGTCGAGGGTGTGCTTGCGGGTGAACTGGACGCGGGGACGGTGCGCACCGACACCCTGGAACACATGGTGGCCGAGGGACGCCTCGACGCGGACACGGTGCGCCTGCTGCACGTCAACACCACCGACGACTTTCCGCTGGCGCTGTCGACCCGCCTGTATCCGGAATGGCCGCTGGCAGCGACCCGGGATACCCCGCGCGGCCTGGCGGATCAGGTGGCCCGCGCCCTGCTGGCGCTCCCGGCGGATGGCGCGGTCGCGCGCGACGGGCTGTATGCCGGCTGGACCGTGCCGCGCAATTACCAGCCGGTGCACGATCTGTTGCGCGAGCTGGGCCTGCCACCGTATGCCGAGGTACTGACCCTGCGGGGGGTCTGGGAGCGGTACTGGCCGTGGGGGTTGGCCACGCTGGCAGTGCTGCTGGTGCTGAGTATCGGTCTGGTGCAGGTGGCACGCCTGAACCGGCGGCTGCGCCGCAGCCAGGCGGCGCTGCGCGATGCGCGGGATCGGCTCGAAGAGCGCGTGGCCGCGCGTACCCGTGAGCTGGAGGCAGCGCGGCGGCAGTGGAACGATGCCTTCGATGCGATCTCCGACCCCATCTTCATCCACGACCGCGAACTGCGCATCGTCGAGGCCAATCCGGCCTTTGCGGCGCTGACCGGGCAGCCCCTGGAGGCCCTGCGCGGACAGGTCTACTGGCAGGCCCTGCCGGGGCTGGAAGGCCCCCTGGCGGCCTGCCGCGACTGGCCGGAGTCCATGCGCAGCGAGGGCGAGGAGGTCACCCTGGAGGATGGGCGCGTATTGATATCGCGGTCGTTCGCGATCCAGCACGGGACGGGCCCGAACGCGGATGCGATCCACGTCCTGGAGGACGAGAGCGAACTGCGCCGCAGCCGCGAAAACATGAAGGAGGCCCAACGGATCGCCGGGCTGGGTAGCTGGGTCCTGGATTTGCGCTCCGATGCGCTGGACTGGTCGGACGAAATCTACCGCATCTTCGGGTTGGAACCGCAGGTCTTTGGTGCCACCTACACGGCGTTTCTGGAACATGTCCACCCGCAGGATCGCGAGCGGGTCGAGCAGGCCGTGCAGGAATCACTGAGCGGGGATGCGCCCTACGATCTGGACCACCGGATCGTGCGGGCGGACGGGGGCGAGCGCATCGTCCATGAGCGTGCCCGGGTGGAGCGGGATCGTGCGGGCGAGCCGTTGCGCATGGTCGGGACGGTGCAGGATGTGACCGAGACCCGGCAGGTGCAGCAGGAACTGGAACGCCTGAACCGCAGCCTGCGCACCCTGAACCTGACCAACCAGATGCTGATCCGGTCGGAGGACGAGGACCAGTTGTTGCGGCAGGTGGTGGAGATCCTGGTGGATCCCGGCGGGTATCCGCTGGCCTGGGTCGGGTTTGCCGGTCCGGAACCGGAGTGCAAGGTGATCCCGCATGCCTGGGCCGGCGAGGGGTCGCAATTCCTCGAATCCATCCGCGTGACCTGGGATGCCGATGACCCGCATGGTCGCGGGCCGGTGGGCCGAGCCCTGCGCGCGGGCGATACGGTGGTGTTTCGCGACCTGCTCGATAACCTCGACTTCGCGCCGTGGCGCGCGGCAGCGGAGCGTCATGGCCTGCGCGGACTGGCCGCCCTGCCCCTGGTCATCGAAGGGCGCGTGGCCGCGACCCTGAACGTCTATGCCGCCAGCGAGGATGCGTTCGACGAGCGGGAACTGGAGCTGCTGGAGGAGATGGCCTCGGATCTCGCCTACGGACTGACCGCGTTGCGTATGCGCAAGGCCCGGGAGCAGGCCGAGTCCGCGCGCGCGGCCAGCGAATCGCGCCAGCAGGTCATGGCCGGGCGCCTGGAGCGCTCGCTGAAGGGCACCATCCAGGCGATTGCGGTCACCATCGAGAAACGCGACCCGTATACCGCGGGGCATCAGGAACGCGTGGCGATGCTGGCCGATGCCCTGGCCGAGTGCCTGGGGATGGACGAGGATCGGCGCGAGGGTCTGCGGCTGGCGGCCAGTATCCACGATATCGGCAAGATTGGCGTGCCGTCCGAGATCCTGAACCGGCCCGGTCGACTCTCGGCGCTGGAGTATCAGCTACTGCAGGAGCATCCGCGCGTGGGTTACGAGATCGTCGCAGGCGTGGAGTTTCCCTGGCCGGTCGCGGAGATGATCCTGCAGCACCACGAACGCATGGATGGCTCCGGCTACCCCCAGGGCCTGTCCGGTGACGGGATCCTGTGGGAGGCGCGGATCCTGGCGGTCGCGGATGTCGTCGAGGCGATGGCCTCGCACCGTCCGTACCGGCCGGCCCTGGGCATGGACCAGGCGCTGGAGGCGATCGACGCCGGGCGTGGCAGCCTGTACGACCCCGAAGTGGCGGATGCCTGCCTGGCACTTTGTCGTGAGCAGGGTTTTGCGTTCCCGCCGTCGGCGGGCGGGCCCGGGCAAACGGTGAGCCCGGATCAATGATGGGACGAAGGGAGGTGGATGCATGCGTGGGATAACACGAATCCTGGTGGCGGGTGGGTTGCTGCTGATGCTGACGAATGCCGGAGCCGACGAAGGCGCCCGGGTGGAGACGCTGGCGCAGTCGACCAGCAGTTGGGATGGGGCCGAACTGCCGGCCTACCCCGAGGGGCAGCCGGAGATCACCCTGCTGCGGATCACCGTTCCGCCCGGTACCCGCCTGCCCATGCACCATCATCCAGTGATCAATGCCGGGGTGTTGTTGAGCGGTGAGCTGACGGTGGTCAGCGAGGCTGGAGAGACGCTGCACCTGCGCGCCGGTGATCCGATCATCGAGCTGGTTGATACGCCGCATTACGGCCGTAACGACGGTTCCGAGCCGGCCGAGATCATTGTGTTCTACGCTGGTGTCGTGGATCACCCGGTCACCGTGCGAGGGAGACGCTGACCCTTCGCACGTGTCGGTTTTTCTCCGCCTGTGCGCTGCTGGCTAGCCCGGGTCCCGGTGTTTACGGCGTCTCCGTCCTGGCGGGTGGCCGGGACGCAGCCACCGTAAACACGAGCGCCGGCTCCAGGGCCAGCCACTACTGGCGCGGGTGGCTGTGCCGCGTGCGCTGGCCGCGCGATGGCGCTGGTCAGTGCTCCGCCTCGTCGAGGTCGTCGCGGGTATCGCGGCTCAGGTCGGCGGTGAGATAGTCCAGGGTCATCGGCAGCCCGAGGTCCAGGCGCGGGATGTGCTGCAGCGCGATGCGGATATGGCGGGGACGGGCCTCCAGCAGGTGCCCGCCGTGCTGACGGGCCGCGTCCACGAAATGCAGGTGATAGCCGGGCACCGCCACCGACTGCATGAAGTCCGGGGTCCAGAATCCCGCCATCGACCCCTCGACGTCCTCGAACTCGTATTCCGGCTGCTCGCGCGCAACCTCGACCAGCGGGCGATAGGCATCCTGGCGCGGAACCGAACGCGTGCGTACGTAATCGAAAACGCCGTCCAGCCGGATCGCATACAGCATGTTGTGCGACGGGATCAGGCGATCAAACAGCGCCAGCAGGCCGGCGTGGTCCAGCGGCGTGTCGATGACCTCCTCGCTCCAGGGGCGAAACCGTGTGACGCAGGCAAATGGCGTGCGGGTGTCCGGGGTCACCGCGTAGGCCTGCCCGTCGGAGCGCAGCTGGTAGACGGTACCATCCAGCACCACCATCTCGCCGTCCAGATCATTGAAGGTGCCAAGTCCGAAATCGCCGCGTTGCAGGATGTCGCGGATGGTGGTGTCCTCGCGGTACAACCCCTCCACCAGTGCATTGACCGGCGCCGAGACATACAGGCTGGCAGCGGGCGTCGTGTCCAGGAGTTGTTCCAGCAATCCGATCTCGCTCTGGCCGGCGGCACGGGCCTGCCGGGTGAGCTTGCGGCGCAGTTCGGGGGGCAGGTCGAGCGGTTCCATGGGGCTCCCGGGGACGAGGCTGAAGTGTTGATGATAGCCAATTGCGCGCCCGCACCGACAATCCCGATCCCCGGGCGGGTCCACGGCAGCCGGGGTGGGCGCATGTGACCGCGCTGCCACATTCGGGTATGTTCGCCGGGTTTCGATCACTGCCGGACAACGCATTTCGTGGGAACCGACGAGCGCAATCTGCAAACCCTGGTGGCGCGGCTGGCCGAGAAGCTGGCCGGGGTCGGTCTGCATGGGCGTATCGGGCTGGAGAAGGAGACCCTGCGCGTGCGCCCCGAGGGCTCGCCGGCGCTGACCCCGCACCCGCCGGCGCTGGGTTCGGCGCTGACCCATCCCTATATCACCACCGACTACTCCGAGGCCCTGCTGGAGTTCGTGACGCCGCCGTTCGAGGACGTGCGCGAGACACTGGGATTTCTCCACGACCTGCAGGCCTTCGCGGCGGCCAACGTCGGCGATGAGACGCTATGGGCCACCAGCATGCCCTGCGTAACCGAGAACGAAGCGGCGATCCCGGTGGCACAGTACGGAAACTCCAATGCCGGGCGCATGAAGACCGTCTACCGGGTCGGTCTGGGTCACCGGTATGGCCGCAAGATGCAGGTGATCGCGGGGGTCCATTTCAATTATTCCCCGCGCCAGGAATTCTGGCCGGCCCTGGCGGCGGTGCTTGGCGAGGACGATGGTCGCGCCTTTCGCGATGCCCGCATGATGGGCATGATCCGCAACCTGCTGCGCTTTGGCTGGCTGGTGCCCTACCTGTTCGGGGCCTCGCCGGCGGTCTGCAATTCCTTTCTTGAAGGTCACGGCGCGGTGCTGGAGGACTTTGACGACGACACCAGCTACCTCCCGCATGCCACCAGCCTGCGCATGGGCGATATCGGCTACACCAACCGCAAGGAGGCCGCCACCGGGATCAAGGCCGACTACAACTCCCTGATTGGCTATGTCGAATCGCTGCGCTGTGCGATCAACACCCCCAGCCCGGAGTGGGAGTGCATCGGAGTGAAGGTGGACGGCGAATACCGGCAACTGAACGCCAACATCCTGCAGATCGAGAACGAGTACTACTCCACGGTGCGGCCCAAGCAGCCGCTGGAGCGCTTCGAGAAGCCGACGGATGCCCTGGAGGCACGCGGGATCGAGTACGTCGAACTGCGCTCGGTGGACATCAATGCCCAGCACCCGCTGGGGGTGGACGAGACCCAGCTCCGGTTCCTGGAGACCTTCGCGCTGGCCTGCCTGCTGCAGCCCAGTCCGCTGCTGGAGCCGGGCGAGCTGGAGGCGATCGACGCCAATCTGCTGGACGTGGCGCATTACGGGCGCCGGCCGGGCCTGACCCTGCGCCGCGCGGCCGGTTCGCTCGCGCTGCAGGACTGGGCGCGCGAATTGCTGGCGCTGATGCGGCCGGTTGCCGCAATCCTGGACCAGGAGCTGCCGGGCGATCCCTATCGGCGCGCGCTGAGCGAACAGTGGGGCAAGGTGGAACAGGCCGATCTGACCCCCTCCGCGCGCATGCTGGAAGACATGATGGCGCGCGAGGAGGGCTTTTACCGTTATGCCAGCCGGTTGTCCGCACAGCACCGCGAGGCCTTCCGCTTCAACGGCCCGTTGCCCCGTGCCGAGACCCTGGAGGCGCTGGCGCGCCGTTCGCTGGAGGAACAGGCCGCGCTGGAGGCCGCCGATACCCTGGACTTCGATACCTTCCTGGAGCGCTATTTCGCCGGTACCCTGCGAGCTTCCTGAGTCTCCCGGGGCATGGTGGTATCGTGCCGGGACGGGCGAGTCCGCTTGACCGTGCCGGGTGCTCCGGCATGACTGCATGCACGGCAGCTCCCGTGCCCTGGCAGAAGGAATACCCGATGAGTCTCCTGATCAATGGCGAACTGCGCGAGGGCTGGCTGGACGAGGAGTCCGACGAGAACGGCGAGTTCGTGCGCCAGGACCAGCAATACCGTAACTATGTCACCCGGGATGGTTCGCCCGGCCCACTGGGCGAGGGCGGGTATCCGGCCGAGTCCGGGCGCTATCACCTGTATGTCTCCTACGCCTGTCCCTGGGCACACCGCACCCTGATCCTGCGCAAGCTGAAGGGTCTGGAACCGCACATCGGGGTTTCGGTGGTGCACCATTACATGGGCGATGCCGGCTGGTCGTTCGATGATTGCGACGGCTGCACCGGGGACCGAGTGCATGGCTCGCGCTACATGTACGAGCTCTACACGCGTACCGATCCGAACTACACCGGCATCATCACCGTGCCGGCGCTGTTCGATACCCGGACCGACCGCATTGTGAACAACGAGTCGCTGGATATGGTGCGCATGTTCAACAGTGCGTTCGACGACATCACCGGAAATACCCTGGACTTCTACCCGGAGGATCTGCGCGCGGAGATCCACATGGTCAACGAGCGGGTCTACGAGAATGTGAATAACGGGGTCTACCGCTCCGGTTTCGCGACCAGCCAGCAGGCCTACGAGGCGGCCTTCGACCGCCTGTTCGAGACCCTGGACTGGCTGGAGGAGCGCCTCGCGCGCCAGCCGTTCCTGGTCGGCGACCGCCTGACCGAGGCCGACTGGCGGTTGTTTACCACGCTGCTGCGCTTCGACCCGGTGTACTACAGCCATTTCAAGTGCAACCGCCAGCGTCTGATCGATTTCCCGAATCTCTTCGCCTACCTGCGCATGCTGTATCAGCGTCCGGGGGTGGCCGAGACCGTGCGCATGGATCACATCAAGGCGCATTACTACGGCAGCCACCCGATGCTCAACCCCAGCGGCATCGTGCCCAAGGGGCCGATGATCGACCTTGCGGCTCCGCACGGACGGCCGCTGGGGACATTGCCAAAGGCGCTGCGGAACACGGGCGAGTCCTGACGGTCGGTAGGACATTGGCGTATGCGCGAATGGCCCGGGTCCCGGCCCGGGCCATTGTCTTGTCAGCGGGGAGAATGGCGTGAGAACGAGTGCGTGGATCCTGGGCCTTCTGCTGGTGGTGGCGATTGCCGCGGGCGGTCTGTGGTGGATCGACCGGCAGGAATGGGCCGGCGAGGCGTCGGCGGACGCTGCACCGGGCCAGGAGCGCGATGCTCGCACGCCCGTGCGGGTTGCCGAGGTGGCCCCGCAGACCTTCGAGACCGTGGTCGAATCGCTGGGCACAATCGAGGCTCGCGAGTCGGTCACGGTCACCGCGACCGTCACCGAACGGGTGCGGGAGCTGTTATTCGACGATGGCGACCGGGTCGAGGCCGGGCAGGTCCTGGCGCGGCTGGACGCGGACGAGGAGCGGGCGGATCTGCGCGAGGCCATGGTGCAGGTCGAGGACGAGCGCCGCGAGCTGGAGCGCATCCGCGACCGGGTCGCCGAAGGGGTGGTGACCCGGCAGCAGGTTGATCAGCAGCGTTCCCGGCTCAACGAGGCCGAGGCACGGCACGCCGCAGCCCAGGCGCGCGTCGATCAGCGGGTGATCCGTGCCCCGTTCGCTGGCCAATTGGGTCTGCGCAAGGTTAGCCCGGGTGCTCTCGTCAGCCCGGGCACGCCGATCGTCGAGCTCGACGATATCGCCGTGGTGAACGCCGATTTCGCGGTTCCGGAGCGGCATGCCGCCGCGATCCGGCTGGGCATGACGGTGCGCGGCCGCAGTGCCCGCGATCCGTTCGCGGGCGAGGTCGTCGCCCTGAGCAATCGCATTGATGTCGCCACGCGTACGCTGATGGTGCGAGCCAGGGTGGACAACCCGGAGCGTGCCCTGCGCCCGGGCATGCTGGTGAATATTCATCTCCCGCTGGATCCGGTCGAGCGCCCGGCGGTGCCGGAAGGGGCGGTCCAGCAGACCGCGGACCAGCATTTCGTGTTCCGCCTGCGCGATGACGAGACGGTGGAGCGCATCCGCATTCGCATCGGTCGACGCACCCCCGGGTTCGCCGAGGTGCTGGAAGGCCTGGAGCCGGGCGATACGGTGGTGTCGGAGGGTACGTTGCGGGTGCGTGACGGCATGCAGGTCCGCGTGCTGCCACCCCGCCACCAGGGCGCGGCGGCCCGGGGACCGCTCCATGAATCCGGGGTTGGGTCCGCCGCATGATGATCTCGGATGTTGCCAATCGCCGGCCGGTGCTGGCGATTGTCTTCAACCTGCTGCTGGTGACCTTCGGTCTGATCGCCTACGACCAGCTCCCGTTGCGCGAGTACCCGGACGTGGACCCGCCGGTGGTTACGGTGGACGCCAATTATCCCGGGGCCAGTGCCGAGATCATCGAACGCGAGGTCACCCAGCGCCTGGAGGACCGGATCGCCGGGATCGAGGGCATCCGCTTCATCAGTTCCAGCAGCCGTGACGGGCGTTCGCGGATCACCATCGAGTTCAATCTGAGTCGCGATATCGATGCGGCTGCCAACGACGTGCGCGAGGCGGTCAGCCGGGTGGTGGGCAACCTGCCGGACGAGGTGGATCCGCCGGAGGTGACCAAGGCGGACGCGGATGCCAGCCCGATCCTGTGGCTTAACTTGTCCAGCACCAGCATGGATGCCCTGGAGCTGGCGGACTATGCGGAGCGCCACCTGGTGGACCGGCTGTCGGTGGTCGACGGTGTCGCGCTGGTGCGGCGGGGTGGTGCGCGCAGCTATGCGATGCGTATCTGGGTGGATCGCGAGGCGCTGGCCGCCCGTGCGCTGACGGTTACCGATATCCAGGATGCGCTGCAGCGCGAGAACGTGGAACTTCCGGCGGGGCGGCTGGACTCGGCCGAGCGCGAGTTTACCGTGCGTGTAGAGCGCATGTACCGCAGCCCCGAGGACTTCGCGAACCTGGTGCTGAAGCAGGGCGACGAGGGCCAGCTCGTGCGGCTGCGCGATGTTGCGGATGTCAACATCGGGGCGGACACCGAGCGCAGCTCGTTCCGGGGCAATGGCGAGGACATGATCGGCCTCGGGATCATTCGCCAGTCAAACGCCAACGTGCTGGAGGTCGCTACTGGCGTGAAGGCCCTGCTGGACGACCTGCAGGAGTCCCTGCCGGAGGGCACCTCGCTGGTCTCCACCTACGACGAATCGGTGTTTATCGAGGGCGCGATTCGCGAGGTCTATATCACGCTGGCGGTGGCGACCGCCGCGGTGGTGTTCGTGATCTACCTGTTCCTGGGGAGCTGGCGCGCGACCCTGATCCCGGCGGTGACCGTGCCGGTGGCGATCACCGCGGCATTTATCGGTATCAACCTGTTCGGTTTTTCCGTGAACCTGCTGACCCTGCTGGCACTAGTGCTGGCGGTGGGGCTGGTGGTGGACGATTCCATCGTGATGCTGGAGAACATCCACCGGCGGATCGAGCGCGGCGAGCCGGGGTTGCTGGCGGCCTACCGTGGCGCCCGCCAGGTGGGGTTCGCGATCGTTGCCACGACCTCGGTGCTGGTGGCGGTCTTCGTGCCACTGGCCTTCCTGGATGGCACGGTCGGGCGACTGTTTACCGAATTCGCGATCGCAATGGCGATCGCGGTGGTGTTCTCCAGCCTGGTAGCACTGACCCTGGCACCGGTGTTGTCAGGCCGGTTGATGCACAAGGGCGATGACGATACCGGAGCGGCGCACTATATCGGGCGGGTGTTCGGCGCGCTGGAGGCGGGCTATGGCCGGGCACTGCAGGGCGGCCTGCGGGCCTCCTGGCTGATCGTACCGATCCTGGGGGTGGTGCTGGCGGGGGCCTGGTACCTGTTCGACAACCTGCCGGAACAGTTCGCGCCGCAGGAGGACCGCGGGGCCTTCTTCGTACTGGTGGATGGCCCGGAGGGCGCCAATTTCGACTACATGAGTGAACAGATGGCCGAGGTCGAGGAGCGCATCCGGCCGCTGATCGAGGACGGCCCGATCCGGCGCGCCCTGGTGCGCACCCCGCGCGGGTTCGGGGGCTCGGAGGTGATGAACAATGGCTTCGTGATCGCGATTCTCGACCACTGGGATGATCGCGACGTCTCCGCCAACGAGGTCATCGACCAGATCGACCATTTGCTGGGCGAGATGCCCGGCATCCGTTCGCGAGTGGTAATGCGCCAGGGACTGTCGCGTGGCTCGCCGGGGCCGCCGGTGCAGTTCGTGATCGGCGGACCGGACTATGATCAGCTCGCCCAGTGGGGTGAGGCGCTGGAGGCACGCGCGCGGGAGATCGACGGTCTCGCGCGGATCAGCCTCGACTATGACCCAACCCAGCCGCAGGTCACCGTACAGGTGGACCGGGATCGCGCCGGGGATCTGGGCGTGTCGATGCGCGATGTCGGGCGCACCCTGGACATCGTGCTGGGCGGGCGCGACGTGACCACGTTTGTCGATCGTGGCGAGGAGTACGACGTGATCATCGAGGGGCTTAGCGACCAGCGCCAGACTCCCGGTGACATCGACAACCTTTACGTGCGCTCGCAGGGCGGGGCGATGGTGCCGCTGTCCAGTCTGGTGGAATACCGGGAACAGGCTGGTGCCGGCTCCCTGGAGCGCTACAACCGCTCGCGCGCGGTGACCCTGCGCGCCAGCCTGGAACCGGGGTACACCCTCGGCGAAGCGCTGGATGCGCTGGACGCGGCGGCGGCCGAGGTCCTGCCGGAGGAGGCGCGTATCGACTACAAGGGCGAGTCCCTGGACCTGCGTACCGGGGCCGCCTCGGTGCTGTTCGTGTTCGGTCTGGCGCTGCTGGTGGTGTTCCTGGTGCTGGCCGCCCAGTTCGAAAGCTTCGTGCACCCGTTCGTGATCATGCTGACCGTTCCGCTGGCGGTGGTGGGCGCCCTGATCGGCCTGACCTGGACCGGCCAGACCCTGAACATCTACAGCCAGATCGGCATGGTGATGCTGATCGGGCTGGCCGCGAAGAACGGCATCCTGATCGTGGAGTTCGCCAACCAGCTGCGCGATCGCGGACGCGATTTCGACACCGCGATTGTCGAGGCCGCGCGCATGCGCCTGCGCCCGGTGCTGATGACGGCACTGACCACCGTGGCGGGCTCGATCCCGCTGATCCTGGCCTCGGGTCCGGGCGAGGAGACCCGGTTCGTGATCGGGGTGGCGGTGTTCTCCGGCGTGCTGTTCGCGACCCTGTTCACCCTGTTCGTGATCCCGGCGGCCTATCGCCTGGTTGCGCGCGGCACCACCTCGCCGCAGGCGGTGACCCGGCGCCTGAATGCCCTGGGCGACGAGGTCGCCGACGTGGATGGCGAGACCCTGGCACGCAACCGGGAGTAGCACGCCTTAAGGGCTCGCCATGACGGGATAAGGCACCGTCATCGCGAGGCGCGTAGCGCCGTGGCGATCTCCATGGACGGCCCCGGCACCGGGATTGCGCCGGGAGGCAAAGCTACAGCCAGCGCGCCAGCCACAGGCGCAGGCGCAGCTCCAGCGGTGGTGCGTAGCCCTGCTTGCGGAACACGATGTCGCCGTCGGGGTTGATGATGAAGGTCGCGGGCACCCCCTGGACGTTGTAGCGTCGGGCGAGTTCGCCCTGCGGGTCATTGACCACGGCCAGTTCGCGTTCGCGTTCGCTCATGTGTTCCCGCACCTCTTCCGCCGCCCCGGACTGCATGGCCACGGTCAGCACGGGATGGCTTTGTGACAGGCGCATGATCTCCCCCTCCTCCAGCCGGCACACCGGGCACCAGGTGGCCCAGAAGTGCAGCAGCATCGGGGCGTCGGCGTAGTCGGCCAGTGCCACCGGGGTCCCATCCAGCAGCTGGGCCTCGAACACGGGGGCCGGGCCTTCCGCCAGGTCGCGTGCCATCCACATACGAATCAGGATGAAGACCGCCAGGGCCAGGCCGACCTGAAAGGCCAGGCGTCGGGTGATGCGCCAGGCGGCACGCTCCGGTTTCTTCCCGGAGGAGGTGGACGGGGTCTCGCTCATCGGATCATCTCGGCCTGGTTGGGGCGGGCACGGGTGCCGCGTTGTTTGGGGCCCTTGCGGGCGGCGATGCGTACCAGTTCGTCCGCGTCCGCCAGCAGGCGTTCCCGTTGCTCCGGCGCGAGCAGCGGATTGCGCGCGATAAAGTAGCGCAGATTCGGGTCGCGATCGTTCACGCAGGCCTCGACCTGTGCCGGCGTCAGATCGGGACGCTTGGCACAGTTCAGGCGCACGGTTTGATTGGGGTCGGCCAGCAGCCGGGCGACCTCTTCCGGTGTCAGGTCCATGCGCCGCGAGAAATACGCCTTTACCTGGGCGTGCTGGTCGCGGACCAGCAACGGGCGCCAGCGCGGGTCGAGATCGGCCGACAGGGCCAGATCCATGCGCGCCTCGAACGACAGGCGACGGTACTCGGCGGTGGTGTCGGCGGTGGGGTCGGTCATGGCGAGGCGGAGTATACCCGAGCCCGGGGGTCTGTTTTCAGGAACGACACCGTGATCGGGCGTGTCGTATTATAAGAAGATAACGATGTTTGTACGGGGATGCCCATGACCGCACCGGTGACCGAAAAGCCGCTTTATCACGTGCCCGAAACCGCGCACGTGACCGCGGGTCTGCATGCGCTGACCGATGCGCAGCGGGACGAGCTGGTGCAGCGTATCAAGCGCCTGCTGGTCGCGCGCAACGCGGTGCTGGTCGCGCACTACTATGTCGACGAGTCACTGCAAAGGCTGGCGGACGAGACCGGCGGCTGCGTGTCCGACTCCCTGGAGATGGCGCGCTTCGGCAAGGAACACCCGGCCGAGATGCTGGTGGTGGCCGGGGTGCGCTTCATGGGCGAGACCGCCAAGATCCTGAGCCCGGAAAAGCGCGTGCTGATGCCGACGCTGGAGGCCGAGTGCTCGCTGGATCTGGGCTGTCCGGCGGACGAATTCGCGAAGTTCCGCGCGCAGTACCCGGATCACATGGTCGTTGTGTATTCGAATACCTCGGTGGACGTGAAGGCGCAGGCCGATTACGTCGTCACCTCCAGCATCGCCGTACCGCTGGTCGAGCATCTGCGCGACCAGGGCAAGAAGGTCCTCTGGGCCCCGGACAAGCATCTGGGAGACTATATCCGCCGTACCACGGGGGCCGACATGGTGCTGTGGGACGGCTCCTGCGTGGTGCATGACGAGTTCCGGTCCTGGGCGCTGGAAGATCTGCGCGGTCGGCATCCTGGCGCCGCCGTGCTGGTGCATCCGGAATCCCCGCGCGAGGTGATCCACCAGGCGGACGTGGTCGGCTCCACCAGCCAGCTGATCGCGGCCGTGAAGGATCGCCCGGAACAGGAATTCATTGTCGCGACGGACAAGGGCATCTTCTACAAGATGCAGCAGGCCGCCCCGGGCAAGACCCTGATCGAGGCCCCCACCGGCGGCGAGAGCGCGACCTGCACCAGCTGTGCGCACTGCCCGTGGATGGCGATGAACGACCTGGTCTCGCTGGCCGAGACCCTGGAAGACACCAGCGAGCCGGCGAAGAACGAGATATTCGTCGACGAGACCGCGCGCCAGAAGGCCCTGGTTGCTACCCAGCGCATGCTCGACTTCGCTGCCGAACACCGCAAGGCCACCGCCGGCGACGCCTGAGTTTCCGAGCGTGAAGACTGCCGTGCCTACAAGGGATCACAAAATGGAACGACCGCCACGCAAGCCGAGCCGGGACGCTGTGCTGCGCGCACTCAAAGACCATCGTGCAAACTTGGAACGTGACTTCGGAGTGCGCGAACTGGCCCTTTTCGGCTCACTGGCCCGTGACGAGGCCGGGGAGCAGAGTGATGTGGACATATTGGTCGGCTACGAGGGCCCGGCCTCTGCGCAACAATACTTCGGCGTTCAGTTCTACCTTGAAGACCTACTGGGTTACCCGGTGGATCTGATCTCCGAAAAGGCCCTGCGCGCCGAGCTTCGTCCGCACGTCGAACGCGAGGCCATCCGTGTCTGAATCCATGGTCGATCGCGAGTGGCGTTTCTATCTGGATGATATGGCTCGGTTCGCACGCAAGGCGCTAAAGTACACCGACGGTCTCGACCGCGTGTCTTTTGCACGGAACGAGCTGGTCTATGACGCTGTGCTCCGGAACCTCGAGCTGATCGGAGAGGCCGCCGGGCATGTACCTGTCGAGATCCGGGAAGCGCACCCGCACATTCCCTGGCGCATGATCGTTGCGACCCGCAACCGGCTGATTCACGCGTATCTGGGAATTGACAGCGACACGATCTGGAATCTGGTAGAAGAGCACCTTCCCGATCTGGTTCATGGCCTCGAGAGGATGCAGCAGGAGTTGTAGCGACCGATATTTCCCTGGGTGTGCTCTCTCGTTGCATGGTTCCCATCATGCGCATCGAGAGACCAACAATATGGACGTCTCTGCGCCCACCCTCCCGACAAGCGCCCAAATCCCGCAGGCTGCTAGCGGTCGTTCAGCCAGGCGGCCCATTGGGAGTGGGTGGAGACGTCCACGCCGTCCGTCTTGGCGGCCTGCTGGAGAAAGGTCTGCAGGTCGGCCATCAGTTCGGAATCCATCAGCTCGGGCTCCAGTGTCAGCTGCGCATGCAGCGTGCTGTAAACGAGCTTCAGTTCATTCACCGGATAATGCGACCAGTCGAGGTGGGCCATGGTGTCCGTTCTCCGTATGCGATGGATCGTCAGTATGTCTCAAGCCAGCTTGGCGTTGCCGGCGGTCGGTCGACAAATGGGCTTGCGGAGTGTCGGAGATGTTTAAGCGGCGGGCGCGCCTTCTGGTGGCGGCCGTGCGCCCTGACGGGCGTGCCGCGCGTGTCGCCGAACTGGGTGCCGCGGCCGAGTTCGAGGACTGGATCGAGGTGCGCCCGGCGCGGGCCATGTCCGAGGTGACGGACGAGGATCTGGCCTGGGCCGATCTGCTCGTGGCGGTCGACGCGGCGGCCGCCCGCGCGATGCCCGCGGAGCGCCCGGTCGCCTGTCGTCCGAAATACTGGAAGCTGCCGGGGGAAACCGGGGCGGCTTTCGATCTGCAGACCCTGGAGGCGTTGCGCTGCATGGTTGGTGGCATGCGCATGCTCGCGCGCGTGGACGCCGAAGGCGACGCCTGAGGTATGACGTCTGCCTGACCGAGTCCCTCTCCACATCGGTCATCCCGGAAATCGCAAAGCGATTATCCGGGATCTCCTTCCTGACCCTACCCAATCCGGCGAGATCCCGGCTCTACGCTTCGCCTCGGCCGGGACGACGATATCCTCCGTCATTGCGAGGCCCCGCGAGGGGCCGTGGCAATCTCCATCCGAAACCCTGATGCTCGCGAGTGCGGGGGTGGCGTTCGGGTTGTCTGCGGAGATCGCCACGGCGCTGCGCGCCTCGCGATGACGTGCCCTTTAATCCATCGTGGGGACGTTCCACGAGGGCTGGGGTGCTTTTACTCGAGGTGGTAGGGGACGGGTGCGCGGGCGTGGAGCTGGGCCAGGTGGTCTTCGTAGAGCGCCCAGATGCGCGCGGCGATGGCGCCGCGCGATCCAGGATAGGTGAGCCGGTCGGGGTTGAAGCTCGTCAGTCGCTCGATCTCCGTGCAACGCACTTCCTCGTTGATCACGTTGAAGATCAGGATCTGCGTGCCCTGATCGGCGATGGGCAGCAGGGCCCCGATCAGGCCGGTGTCGTTGAGGCCCGGCTCGCCTCGGGCATCCCCGAATTCCGCTGGTGGGCGCACCAGCGTACCCAGCAGTTCCCGATAGGCCTGGTCACAGGCGTAGCAGATCTCGGGCGCGCGCAGGCCCTGGACGCGTTCGCAGGCCTGGCGCACGGTCGCATCCGGCAGCGCCATGCGCTTCGGTGGGATGGGGATGCGGTTGCTCTCGCCATTGGGCAGCAGGCGCGGGACCGGCTCCTGGCAGGACGGGCAGCGCCATGTTGTAACGCGCGGACCGTCAATTACGTTGCTGGGCGGCATGCGGCGATCCCTGGCTGGTGAATAGGGCCAGTATACGGCGCGCGGCAACGGCTGTTGGCGGCTGCTTGCGGGGGGGTGCCCGGCCTGCGCCTGGCGCGGGCAGTCCCTGTGCGGCAAGCCCCGGGTTCAGCGTTGGTCCTTTGCTCAGCCGTAGTAGTCCGGCTCGTTGCCGGGGCGCCACTTGATGTTGCAGCCGAGGCTCGGATGCTGCGGTTGCGGCGCCGGCTCGCCGGCCAGCAGGGCCTCGCTGGCCGCGCGCAGGTCGTGCCCGGTGACCGGGGCGTTGGAGCCCGGACGGGTCTCGTCGAACTGGCCGCGGTAGTACAGCTTGCGATCGGCGTCGAACAGGTACAGGTCCGGGGTGCAGGCGGCATGATAGGCCTTGGCCACGGACTGGTCCTCGTCCAGGCAATAGGGAAAGGTGTAGCCAAAGCGGCGCGCGTCGTCCTTCATGTGGTCCGGGGCGTCGTCCGGCACGGCCTCGATGTCGTTGGAGTTGATCGCGATCACCGCGATGCCCTTGCTCGAGTATTCGCGCCCGTAGCGGGCGAATTCGTGACGGATGAGCTGAACGAACGGGCAGTGGTTGCAAATGAACGCAATCATGTAGCCTTTCGCGTTCGGAAAACTGTCGAGGCTGATGGTCTCGCCGGAGACCACATCGGGCAACGCGAAGTTGGGGGCCTCGGTGCCGAGTTCGATCATCTGGGATGGTGTGCGGGCCATGGAGACTCCGATGGATGAATTCGGGAACAATTATACGGCGTTGTTCGGGGATGCTTGAAACCTCCCGGGTACGCCAGCATTCTCCCGAATAATACCTGAGCAATGGAGTAAGAAATATGGGTTGGGTGACCGGTATCGTGCGGGAGCGCAAGCAGTGGACGGAGCGTCTGTTCTCCCTGCGCGTGGATGCCGAGGTCGAACCATTCAAGGCCGGGCAGTTCAACCGCCTGCGCCTGGAGATCGACGGAGAGATGGTCGGGCGTCCCTATTCCTACGTGAACGCCCCGGACGAGCGTCCCCTGGATTTCTACCTGATCACGGTCCCCGACGGTCCGCTCTCCAATCGCCTGGTGCAACTGGAACCGGGGGATCCGGTCGAGCTGATGCCACGTGCCACCGGATTTTTCACCCTGGACGAGCTTCCCGACAGCCGCGACCTGTGGCTGTTGTCCACCGGTACCGCGCTGGGCCCGTTCCTGTCGATCCTGAAGACCTCCGAACCCTGGGACCGCTTCGAGAATATCCGCTTGATCCATGCGGTGCGCAAGGCCGAGGAACTCGCCTACCAGGACACGATCCGACCATTCGTGGAGCGCGACCCGCAGCGGTTCCAGTACATCCCGTTCGTCAGCCGCGAGCCATGCCCCGGTGGCCTCGAGGGCCGAGTGCCCGCCGCGATTGCCGAAGGCCGGCTCGAACACCATGCCGGGCTGACGATCACCCCCGAGCACTCGCAGGTCATGCTGTGCGGCAACCCGGCGATGGTCAAGGACACCTCCGACGTACTGCGCGCGCGCGGCCTGGAGCGCAACCGCCGCCGCAAGCCGGGGCATATCACCACCGAGAATTACTGGTAAGACGTCTTCATCCGAGCAGGCATCTGCGGCGCTGCAGGCGTAGGAGCCGGGCCCTCTCGGCGATGGGGCGCCGGGGAAGCCCGAGCGGCCAGAGGGCTGGCCTCCTACCGTTCCGTGGTGCCTGGGTCGTGACTGCCTTGGCGGTCAATCCAGCAGGTTGGCGGCCCAGGCGCGGATCAGGCCGGCGACGTAGCGAGTGTGTTCCGGGCGTGACAGCAGGTGGTCGGTCTGGTGCAGGGCCACGAAACTCTTCGGGTGATGGGCCTGCTGGAAGATCTGGCGTGCGTGGTCGACGTTGACCACGGTGTCGCCCGGGGCATGCAGCAGCAACAGCGGTTGCTGCATGCTCGCCAGATCATCGGTCAGGGTCGGTTTCTCGATCGAGTCGAGAAACGCGCGACCGATCTCCACCGGTCGTCCGCCGATGCTGATGCGGGCGGAACCAGCCTGACGGATCTCGTCGGCGGTGTCGCCAAACAGGTGAGCGACATGACCGGGCCGGCTGGGCGCGGCAATGGTTACGATGGCATCGAGCCGTTCGCGCCCGGCGCCGACGTGGATGGCCATGGCCCCGCCGAAGCTGTGCCCGATCAGCAGGTTGGTGGCACGGTCGGTATGGGCCTCCAGGGTGTCCATTGCGGCATGCAGGTCTTCGCAATAGGTGTCCAGCGTGCTGTCACGAAATTCCCCTTCCGAGTCGCCCAGCCCCATGAAGTCGAAGCGCAGCGTGGCGATGCCTTCGTCGGCCAGGGCGCGTGCCAGGCGCACGGTGGCGGGGAAGTCCTTGGAGCAGGCAAAGCAGTGCGCGATGCAGGCCTGGCCCCGTGCCACCCCTTCCGGCTCGACCAGCACGCCGCCCAGTTGCAGGCCGCGCGGCGTGGGGATGGAAATGGTGGTATTCCGTATGCTCATAAGTCCGGGTTCCTTGGGAAATACACATCAATGTACACGTTCGCGTTGGTGCCCCGGGTTCCCCGAGACAAGGCGCGTCGAGCCCCACGTGTAGCAGACTGCCTGCACGGCAGTCGCCGCGCCTTGTGTGCACGCGACGGTGACGCGAGCGCGAACGTGTACATGAATCAGGGTTTCCCCTGGGGGGCGCAATCGGGATGGCCCCGATGCGGACGGTTTGCGATGATACGCTGCCCGGCCGTTCCCGGTGAGGCCGGCGGCGTTGTTGGGCATCCGGGCGTTGCGCGCCGGACAGGCATCACGGGGCATGGCATTCGGAGGCGGTACCAGCCTCCTCGACAACCACGACGAGGGCAGCCGTTGGAAACCGAGAGTCAGATTCGTGCGCAGCTGGCCGAGCTGGAGGCGGAACATCGGGCACTGGATTCGGCGATCCATGCGATGCACGAGCAGGCCTCGCCCGACCTGTTCGCGATCCAGCGGCTGAAGAAGCGCAAGCTGCAACTGAAGGACGTGATCCAGCGTCTGCACAGCCGCCTGATCCCCGACCTGAACGCCTGATCGCGAATCCGTACCCGCAAAAAGGAAAACGGCGCCCGAAGGCGCCGTTCTCGACTGCGTTGTGGACAGGTGTTGTCCGGTCAGCCCCAGACGTCGCTGGTGATGCCGGCATACCATGCCCGGGTGTATTCCGCCTCCTGGCGGCGGAAGCTGGACGAGGCCCCGCTCGGGCTGACACCCCCGGCCCCCGAGACGCCACCCAGGGCACCGTCCTGGTAGGTATAGACCGCGGCCACGCTGATGCCGTAGTCCGGGGTCACCAGGCTGTAACAGGTGTTGGCCGAGGAGGGGTTGATCGGCTCGTGTCCGGCCAGTTCGCGGACGATCGCTGCGGCGACAATCTTGCCCTGGTTATTGGCCGAGTGGCCGGATTTCGGCATCGCGCCGGCGACGCTGGAGTCACCCATCACGTAGATGTTGTCGTCCATCTCCGACTTGAAGGTGAGCTGGTCCACCGGGACCCAGCCGGCGTCGTTGGTCAGGCCGACATCGTGCGCGATCTGCCCGGCATGCTGGGCCGGGATGAAGTTCAGCACGTCGGCCTTGACCCGTTCGAAGCCACTGTCGGCCAGCACGGTCATCTCGTTGACGTTGATCTCTTCCGCGCGCCCGCCGGAGGAGGCCGCGCGCCATTCGATCATGTCGCCGTAGTGCTCGGCCCAGCCTTCCTCGAACAGGCCCTGCTTGGAGAAGCCGTCCTTCGGATCCAGCACGATGATCTTGGAACGCGGCTTCTCCTGCTTGAAGTAGTGCGCGACCAGCGAGATCCGCTCGTACGGCCCGGGCGGGCAGCGGAACGGGTTCGGCGGCGGCACGATCACGAACACCCCGCCGTTTGGCATTGCCTCCAGCTGCGAACGCAGCAGGGCGGTCTGGTTGCCGGCCTTCCAGGCATGCGGGATGCGCTCGGCGTCCGCCTCGGAGATGCCCGGCATCTCGTCGTACTTGAAGTCGATCCCGGGCGACATCACCAGGCGGTCATAGCTCACGGAGCTGCCATCGTCGAGGCGCACGGTGCGCGCACCGGCATCCACGCCGACCACCCGACCCTGCACGACATTGACGCCGTGCCGGCTATTCAGGGCATCGTAGCTCTGTTCGATGTCGGACATCGCAGCGAAGCCGCCGATCACCCAGTTGCTGCCGAAGCAGGTGTGGTAGGTCGCATTCGGCTCGATCAGCGTGACCTGCATATCCGGCGAGAATGTCTTCAGATACTTGGCCGCGGTAGCGCCGCCAGTGCCGCCGCCGACCACGATCACGTGGGCTGCGGCGGTGCCATTGGACGGCCCGTTGCCCGCGCAGCCGGCTCCGGTGAGCGCGGCTGCGCCCCCGATGCCGACCGTCTTGATGAAATTGCGTCGTGTGAAATTCTGCATCGTCTCGATCCCCCTGGTTAAAACTTGCTGAAGTACCCGGCCATGGCCTCGATCTCGGCGTCGTTGTAGCCCTTGGCGTGGCGGTCCATGACCGTTGCCTCGCGCTCGCCGTCACGGAATGCCTTCATCTGGCTGACAATGACCTCGGGGGACAG
>SKNJ01000005.1 GCA_007120575.1 Thioalkalivibrio sp. | reverse complement strand
CGAGGTCGAGATCGGCGCGGCGCATGGTTCGAATGTCGAGTATCGGTTCAGCCATAACGGCCTCGCTCCTCCGGTCCTGGTCAAGGGTTGCCGAGCGACGTAATCAGCAACCTTGCGTACCTTGCCCCGCCCATCATTCAACCGGCCTCAGCGCTTTGCCGCATTCGCGGCACAGATAGCGCATGCCCTTCTGCACCCGATTATGGCGGATGCTGGTCAACGGGTGTTCGCGACAACCGCAAGGCTATCGAAGACGGCGCAGCCGGCGGGCGGCGCTGGGACGGGTGTCGTAGCTGCTGTGCCCGGTTGCTGGACCGCTCGGCGGAGGAGCGGATGGTCATTGCCATTGTCGGCATGCCCGGTCGTTGAATCGACGGCTGTGGATCATCCGGCGTGTCCGGATGCGGGGCTCATCGTCTCCATGCAGGCTCCACAAACTTCGGCGGTGTCCGGTCGGGTGGGGCAGGCGCACCGGGGGTGACCTTCCGCGAGTGGCATTCGATCTCGCCCATGTTCCTTGGCGACATAGCAAGCCGCATCTGCCGAGCCCAATACCTCTGCCAAATCGCTACAGCCCGCTTCGAGCGCCACCATGCCGATGCTGCTGCCCAGAGCAAAATGGCGGCCCTTCCAGGGGAAACGAAAGCGATGAACCTGCTCGCGAATCTTCTCGGCCACGTCCTGACCCGCGCTCACCGGGCAGTCAAGCAGGATCACGCCGAACTCGTCACCGCCGAGTCGCGCAAAGATATCGGACTCACGCAGACAATTCCCGATGACCTGACTGATCTGGCGCAACAGTTCGTCGCCCGCAAGGTGACCGCAGGTATCGTTGACGATCTTGAATTGATCCAGGTCGATGTAGAAGAGCACATGCCGTCGATTCTGATCACGAGATCCGGCGAGTGTCTCTGCCAGTCGCGTTTCGAATTCCCTTCGGTTCAACAGCCCGGTGAGGGCATCATGGGTGGCCTGATGGGAAAGCTGGCGTTGCATGGCGCAGGCTTCGGTGACGTCATGCAATACCAGAATGCCGCCGAGCATCTCGCGGTCCCGGTCGAAGATTGGCGCTGCGGTGTATTCAACGATCCTTGTTTCACCGGATGCGTTGGTCAGGCTCCAGGTGGTTGTACTGTTGAGGACGTGCCTTTGGCTCAGGAGCGAGCAAATCATCGCGCCACAGTCCTGCTGGCTGGGCGCTTCCTCGAACCGGAACAGCTCACACAGCGCGAGGCCCTCTGCTTCGGCGGCTGGCTGGCGAATCCCGGCGATGATGCGGTTCGTGCATAATATCCCCATTCCCCGCGGGACCTGGGGATGATGCGCGGGTTGCACGGATGATATTGCCGGAGCGCCGATGAGTTTCAAGCAGGACCTGTTTGCCCAGTTCGCCGGGATTGGCAAGGCGTTTGCCAGTGGCCGGCGGCTGGAGCTGATCGAGCTGCTCGCCCAGGGCGAGCGCAGCGTGGAGGCGCTCGCGGCGGCGAGTGGCCTGTCGGTGGCCAATACCTCTCAGCATCTGCAGATTCTGCGCCAGGCGGGGCTGGTGCGTACCCGGCGTCAGGGTCAGCGCATCTTCTACCGGTTGTCGGATGCGGATGCGGTGGTGCGTCTGTTCGATGCCATCCAGGACCTGGCGATGGAACAGGTCGCGGAGGCGCGTCAGCTGGTGGCGGACTATCTGGGCCCGAAGGATCCGCTGGAGGGGGTGACGCCGACGGATCTTGCGCGCCGGATTCCGCAGGGCGAGGTCAGCCTGATCGACGTGCGTCCGCCCGAGGAGTTCGCGGCGGGGCATCTGGCCGGGGCGGTCAACGTGCCGTTGTCGGAACTTGAAAACTACCTGGAACAGCTGCCGCCGGATCGCGAGGTGATCACCTATTGCCGTGGCCCGTATTGCGTGCTGGCCTTCGATGCGGTCGCACGCCTGCGCGAGTCCGGCTATCAGGCGCGGCGGCTCGAGGGCGGTTATCCGGAATGGGCGGCCGCTGGCCTGCCGGTGGAGCCATAGGCCGACGTGCCTGCCGCGCACCCGCCGCCCGAGCGCGGTTCCCGTCCGGGGTCGGGTACGGCAGCCTCGCCCTGTCGGGCTGTGATCGCCTTGACAGCGGGGGGGCAAACGGTGAAGGTTCGCGGGTCCCGCGGAGTACGCCGCCGCTTTGGCGTTGTACGGCCCCGACCCTGACTGGTATTTCTGGAGCCCATGAAACGTTACGGCATTCGAATCCGCCTGCCCGAAGGGAGCACCATGAGCATGCCGCATCTGCTCGGTCCGGACTGGGAGGCGTATCGCTGGTATGACAGCGAAACGGAGCGCGATCAGGCGCTGGCCGACATGCAGCGCGATCTACCCAACTACCGCAAGGGCGATCACGTCGCCCAGGTGCTGGAACGCGTCGAACGCGACGCCTGACCCGGTGGTCCGACGCGCCAGCCTGGCCTACCCGGTGGTGGCCTTTCCGCTGGTGTGTTCCGGCAGTGTGAGCGGCTCCATCAGGTAGCACAGGCAGTCCTGGGCAATCACCCGCGTGTCCAGGGTCAGCATCGAGGGCATCGCTGCGCGTTTCAGCCGGATGTCTCCCCCCACCCGCTCCAGGTAGTCCTCGGTGACCAGCGTGCCGTCCTCGGCGATTGCCTCGAGCGGCGTGTCGGTATCCGATTGCACGCGGATCAGCGGCGAGCCGGCCGGCAGTAACTGGAAATTCAGGCGGTCGAGGTCCGGTTCGAGCTGCACGTCGTGGTGGGCGTCAAGGCCGACCCGCAGGCCCGCGCGAACGCGTACCTGGGCCACGGTATGGAAGATCTCGATCGCATCCGGGCGGGGCGGCTCCGTCGCGAAGTGGTCGAGGTGCAGTACCCCGTCGATCATTTCGAAGGCGTGTTGCACGCCGGCCGCGTCCTCGGGATGGCCGCATTCCAGGGTCACCGACGGCGCGATTCCGGCCAGCGCCATCGAGGCCACGCCGCGCGGGCGGGTGAAGTAGACCACTGTGCGGCCAAACAGCGCGGCCAGGTTCAGGAACGCGGGGTCCAGGCGGTTCACGCAGGCGTAGTGCGGGTTGCGGCCGGTATTGTTGTGCAGGTCGATCGCCGCGAACAGACCGCGTTCCGCCAGGCGCCCGGTGATTGCGGCGAACAGCCCCGCTTCCGGCGAGCCGGCCTGTTCGGTCCCCGGCCAGATCCGGTTGAAGTCCGGTTGCTGGTCGAGATGGCGCTGGTCGAGCGCGGCTGCCTGCGGGTTGCCGATCACCAGGGTCAGGGCGCGTGGCAGGGGCCGCCCGGTGTAGTGACGGAGTAGTTGCTGGATCGCGTGCAGCCCGACCGGCTCGTTGCCGTGCAGCAGGAGCACGACCGCCACGGCGGGTTCCCGCTGCCCCTCCAGGTGGATCAGGGCCGGGCCCGGTACGCAGTGGTGCAGGGTCTCCGGGGTGGCATCCAGAAAGCCGTCGGGCAGCTCGAAGTATTCGTCGATTGCGGGATTCACGGGTCTCCTTAAAGGCCCCAGGTATGGACCGGGGCTCCGGTGTTCTGCCAGCCGCGATAGGCGCGCACCAGCCCGGCCCAGTCGCGGCCATGGCGGGCGATCCAGGCGCGCTGCCACTGGGCCCCGGTCTGCCGGGTGGCGATGCGTGCGGCGATGATGCCCAGCAGGGCATCGCGTTCTTCCGGGTCGATGCCCAGGCGGTCCAGCCCCTCGGCCGCGTGCGGCAGCAGCGTGCGGGTCAGCAAGCGCGGGGCCGGCAGCGGGTCGCCATGTCCCCAGCGCAGGCGGGCGTCCAGGCCATGTCGTGCCGCATTGTAGAAGTTGTCGCGGGCCTCGGAGAAGGGCGTCTCCAGCGTGCCGTCGGCGGAGTGGTCCACCAGGTATTCGATCAGACCCAGCGCAAAGGCAGTGTTGGCGAGCATGTCGATCAGCGTCGGGCCGGCTGGCAGACAGCGGAATTCGAGCCGCAGGCTGCGTTGTCCGTCGGCGTCGGTGCCGACGATCGGCCGGTTCCAGCGCCAGATGGTCCCGTTGTGCAGGGCCAGATGGGCCAGGGCGTCGTCCGGGGTGTCGAAGCGCACGGGCAGCAGCACCGGGAAATGTTCGAGATTCTCACTGAACAGCTCCCCGATCGAGTGATGCAGGTAGCCAGTGCCAAAGGTCACGCGCCGGATCGGGCCGCGCGCCGAGTCGGCGAAGCCGCCGACCTCTACGGCCTGCTCGAACAACGGGATGCGGCTCTCGGCCCACAGGTCGTGGCCGAAGATGTACGGGGTATTGCCGGCCACGGTCAGCACTGGGGCCGCAGCCACCATCGCGGCGTTGTAGGCGCGATGGGCATTGTCCGGGGTGGTCTCGATGTGCACCTGGAACGACGTGGCCAGGGCCTCCAGCATAACGTCATGGTGACTGTGCCGTAGATGGTCGTGGCCGACGATGTCGACCTGCAGTGGGCGCTGCGCCCGGTTCGCCAGCACGGCGGTGTTGAGTGCGCGGAAGCGGGCCTGGGGTGACATCTGGTGGATCCCGAGGTCGTCCGGCTCCAGGGTCGCCAGGGTCCCGGCCATCAACAGTTCGGCTCCGGCATGGCGCGCGGCGCGCCGGGCCTGGCGCAGGGTTTCGCGGGTCTCGGCCAGGATCGCGGAGAATACGCCGGGGCCGACCCGGAACACCCCGGTATTGAGTTCCACGTTGAAGCGCGCCAGTTCCACCGTGGCCAGCGGATTGGCCATCGCCGCAAGGAAGGCCTCGTTGACCGGCAGGGGGCGCCCGTTGGTATCGCACAGCCAGGCCTCGATCTCGAATCCGAGTCGTGGCGGGTGCTTCGGGGTTGCCGGGGCCTCCTCCAGCCAGTCGAGCAGCACGCGCGTCTCGCGGGCCAGGGCCGCACGGAAGCGTTCGTAGTCCTCCGGGGCAAAACGCTCCTCGCGAATCTCCTGACCCATCGCCGGTTAGTCCGTTTCGTCGTCGTAGAGGCTCTCGAGCAGATCGCCCCAGCACTGTTCGTGCCGTTCGATCAGGGCCAGCAGGTCCCGGCGGAACGCGAGATAGTCGGCCTCGAAGCGTGCGAAATCGGTGCCACCATTCAGCAGCTTCGCGGCCCGGTCGGTCTGCTGCAGACTGTCGCGGAGGTTCAGGCTGGCGGCCATCGCGCCCTTCACGCGTTCGCGTTCGTGCGGGATCCAGGCACGGTCGGAGAGCATCGAGCGCAGGTTTTCGCCCAGCTCCAGCAAGCGCTTGCGCAGCCGGGGGATGGCGCCGATGGTGCCCGTCTTCAGGTCTGCCCAGACGGCATCGGCAATCAGGCGGGTCCAGCGTTCGCGCAGGTCCGTGACGGCGTCGGGATCGAACGCGAACGCGGCTTCCAGTTGTTGCGCATCAAAGGCCATGCGGTATCCTGCGGGTAAAAACCCATTGCGGCAGTGCGTCGTTGCGCAACGGGCCGGAATAGCGCCGCCGCGTGCGGCGTCCTACAGGGTACAAGAAAAGCGGGGCCGCACGTACGGTCCGGCAGGATGGAGGAAACCGCAACATGGCGAACTGGTTCGCGCAACGGCGTCTGCGCCAAAAGGTCTGTGACCTGCGGCCGCAGATGTACCGAATGGCCTTTGCCTGGTGTCACGACGCCGCGTTGGCCGATGACCTGGTGCAGGAGGCGATGATGAAGGCTCTGACCCGGCTGAAGTCGCTGCAGGACGAGACGGCATTGAAGGCCTGGGTGTTCCGGATCATGACCAACTGTTATCGCGACTGGGGGCGCCGGCAGAAGGACACGGTGGATGTGGACAACATGGAGCTGCCCTGCGAGGACTGCCCGGAGCAGCAGACCGAGCGCAATCGGTTGATCTCCAGCGTTCATCAGGCGATGGCCGAATTGAGCGCGGATCACCGGCAGGTCGTCGCGCTGGTGGATCTCGAGGGTTTCGCCTATTCGGAAGTCTCGGAAGTACTGGACGTGCCGATCGGGACCGTGATGAGCCGCCTGAGCCGGGCTCGGGCGCAGCTCAAGAAGGTGCTGCTGGAGCAGCAGGCCGCCGAGGGGGGCGCGGCCGAGGCACCCCAACTCAAGGTAGTGAGGAATCGGCATGGCTAATTACCGACTCAAGGCGCAGGATCGTCCCTCGGAGGAGATCCTCAATGCCTTTGTCGACGGCGAGTTCTCGCCGGAGGACCGCCTCAGCACACTGAAGGCGATCGCCTCCAGCGAGCAGCTGAGCCGGGAGGTCTGTGACATGCACCAGCTCAAGGAACTGGTGAGCATGGCCTACGAGGACGTGCAGTCATCGCAGGCCGGGGCCGGGCGCTGTCGCCTGACCCACGCGCGTCGTTCGGCCTGGTTCCCGTCGATGGCGGCGGGTGTGGTGGCCCTGGTGCTGGGGTCACTGGCCGGCTTCGAGTTGACCCGCGATGCATCCTTCATGGCAAGTCTCGGGGGTGGCGACAAAGTCGCCGACCAGAACGTGGAACCCTCCCCGGTTTCCGCCACGGAGAGCGCACCGCTGCCCGCCGGCGAGGTGTTCGCGGTCACCGAGGGCGACCAGATCCTGCTGCATATCAACGACGCCGACACCCGGGCGATGGCCGAGTTGCTGAACGACATCGAGAGCATGTATCGCGATGCGTATGCGGGCGGGCGCGAGCTGAATGTCCAAGTGGTAGTACACAACAATGCGATGAACCTGGTGCGTGCCGATCGCGCGCCGTACCCGGAGCGTGTCGCCATGCTGGTCGAGAACTATCCAGGCCTGCGTTTCACGGCCTGTACCCAGACCCTGGAACGCCTGGCGAAGGAAGAGGGCCAGCCAATCGAAATCCTGCCCCAGGCCGAGCGTATTGACTCCGGCGTGGCCGAGGCCGCGCGACGCCAGGCCGAAGGCTGGATCTACATCAAGGTCTGATGCCGGGCTAGCCGCTATGTACAGTCCCGCGTTTTCGCCTTCCGCCACCCGCTCCCCGACCGGAGTACTGGCGTGGCTGGTGATCTCGCTGGCCCTGCTCCCGGTGTGGTCCGCCGCGCTGGCGGATGAAGGCGCCGCGTCCGCCGCCGAACGCCTGCGGGTGG
>SKNJ01000188.1 GCA_007120575.1 Thioalkalivibrio sp. | reverse complement strand
TGCGCGGTGGCGATAATCACGCCGGCCGCGGCCAGCGCGAACAGGGTCTGCCACAGGAGCTTCGCCTTCGCCGAAAGGCCCTTGCTGTTGCCGTAGCGCAGCTTCAGGTAGTCGTCCCAGCCACCCACCGCACCGAACGCCAGGGTGGTAAGCAGCACGATCCAGACAAAACGATTGCCCAGATCGCTCCACAGCAGGGTAGCCACCGCGACTGCCACCAGGATCAGCGCACCGCCCATGGTGGGTGTCCCCGCCTTGCTCAGATGCGTTTCCGGACCGTCCTCGCGGATGGTCTGGCCAATCCGGCCCAGGGTCAGTCGGCGAATCAGGGCGGGCCCGATCAACAGGGCGATCGCCAGCGCGGTAACCACCCCGAGAATCGCGCGCAGGGTCAGGTATTGGAAGACCGTGAACCCGGTATGGTACTGCGCCAGGTATTCAGTCAGCGCGTACAGCATCGGCTGTCTCCCGCGTCGCGGAGGCCAGCTCCAGCCCCTCGATGACCGTCTCCATACGCTGACTGCGCGAGCCCTTCACCAGCACCGTGGTGTCGGGATCCAGCAGTTCCTCCAGGCGGACACGCAGAGCCGCATGATCGGCGAACCATTCACCGTCCTGGCCGAATGACCGCGCGGTGGCACGCGCCGTCTCCCCCAGCACCAGGCAGTGCTCGATGCCCATCGCCCGTGCCTGGCGGCCGGTCTCCGCGTGCAGTATCTCGGCATCGCCGCCCAGTTCGCCCATCGCGCCCAATACCAGCACGCGGCGCCCCGGCATCGACGCCAGGACCTCGAGTCCCGCCTGCAGGGAATCCGGATTCGCGTTGTAGCTGTCATCCCAGATGCGCGCGCCACTGGCATGCCGCAGCGCCTCCAGGCGTCCGTGCACCGGCTCCCAGCGCGCCAGACCGCGCGCGATCGGGTCAATCCCCACCCCGACTGCATTGGCACAGGCCGCGGCCGCCACCGCGTTGGCGGCGACATGCCGCCCGGGACTTGCCAGGCGCAGGTCGCGCCCGGCGCCCAGGATCACCAGGCGCAGGCGATCCGGGGCCTGCCACATGCCCTCCACCTCACCACCGCCCTCCAGCGAGAAGCGCTGACAGTGGTGGTGCGCATTCAGCGACAGCCAGTAATCGGCAAACGGGTCGTCCAGATTGATCACCGCCGTGCCGCCCTGGGCCGGCAGCCCGGAGAAGATCTCGGCCTTGGCGTGGGCAACCCCCTCGAGGCTGCCGAAACCCTCCAGATGCGCGCGCCCGGCATTGGTAATCAGCGCCACCTGCGGCTCTACCCAGCGCGCGATGCGCTCGATCTCCCCGGGATGATTGGCACCCATCTCGATCACCGCGTAATCGGTGTCGGATGGCATGGCCAGCAGGGTCAGCGGGGCACCGATCTCGTTATTCAGGTTGCCCTCGGTAGCATGCACCGAACCCACCCCCGCCAGGATCGAGCGCAGCATCTCCTTGGTGGTGGTCTTGCCATTCGAACCGGTCAGAGCGATCACCCGGGCACGGGCCTGGCGCCGCCATGCGCGCGCCAGGCGCCCCAGGGCCTCGCGGGTATCGGCAACCAGCACCTGGGGTTGCGGCAGATCCAGCAGGCGCTCCACCAGCAGCACCGCGGCCGGAAGTTCGGGCGTGACCTTGTCATGGGCATCGAAGCGCGGCCCGCGCAGGGCGATGAACAGCCCCCCCGGCCGCGGTTCGCGAGTGTCCGTGAACACCCCCTCGAATGGCACATCGGGTGCGCCCCGCAGGCGCCCGTTCACAGTCTCGGCGAGTGGCTGACTGGTCATGCGGATCATCGCGTATCTCTCCCCGTGGCAGGCGGCACCGGGGCACCGGCGCTCAGCTCGCGCGCTATCGCGCGATCGCTGAACGGGTGATGGCGATCGCCAATCTGCTGGGTCGTCTCGTGGCCCTTGCCGGCCACCAGGATCACGTCGCCGGCCCGCGCCTCGGCGGCAGCCGTGCGGATGGCCTGTTCGCGGGACGCGATCGCGCGGCAGTTCGCCGGGCCCCGGCATCCGGCCAGGATCGCGGTACGGATCGCGGCGGGGTCCTCGTGGCGCGGATTGTCGTCAGTCACGATCACCTGGTCGGCACGCTCGGCGGCCGCGCGCCCCATGGCCGGGCGCTTGCCGGTATCGCGATCGCCACCACAGCCGAACACTACCGTCAGGCGCCCGCGGGCATGCGGCCGCAGGGCGTCCAGTACCGCGGCCAACGCCTGCTCGGTATGCGCGTAGTCCACGACCAGCAGCCCGCCCCCGGGCAGCGAGAAGCGCTCCATGCGCCCGGGCACCCCCGGCAACGCGCGCACCGCAGCCACCGCGTGGTCCCAGGCGACACCCAGACTGTGGAGCGCCGCAAGGGTGGCCAGCAGATTGCCGGCCTGGAACATCCCGAACAGGGGCGAGGACACCGACCATTCGCGCCCTTCGGCGCGCAGGGTGAAGGCGATCCCCTCGGGGGTCGCGCACACGTCTCCGGCGACCAGATCGGCGTGACCGCCATCCGCGCTGTAGGTCCGGCGGACGACCCCGGCCTGCGGCTCCGCCTCGATCAGGCGGCGGCCCAGGGGGTCGTCGGCATTCAGCACGGTGGCCGTCAGGCCAGGCCAGCGGAACAGCCCGGCCTTGGCCTGCGCATAGGCGGCATGGCTGCCATGGAAATCCAGGTGGTCCGAACCCAGGCGGGTCAGTACCGCGACCCGGATCGGGACCCCATCCAGACGCCCTTGGGCGAGACCATGCGACGAGGCCTCCAGCACGGCCGCGCCACAGCCCTGCGCGGCCAGCCGCGCGAGGTGGCGATGCATCTCGACCACGCCGGGAGTGGTATGACCGGTCGCGCGCAGCCCGCCCGGGCGCCCGACTCCCAGGGTGCCGATCAGGCCCGTCGGCCGGCCCAGCGATTCCAGCGCGGCCGCGATCAGGTGGGTCACCGTGGTCTTGCCATCGGTACCGGTCACGGCCACCACCGGGGCCGTGACCGGCCACGCGCCGAACAGTCCGGACGCCATCTCCGGCAGGCGTGCGCGCAGCCCCGCGACCCGTGCCGCCGGCAGCCCCGGATCGGGGGCCCGTTCGGCCTCGTCCCAGAGTACGATCACCGCACCGCGTGCCACCGCGTCGGCGGCGTGCGCGAGACCGTGCGCCCCGCTCCCGGGCAGGGCCACGAACGCGCTGCCGGGGGTCGCCTGCCGGCTGTCCTGGACCAGATCGTGGATCACGATCCCGGTCTGCGCGGTCGAGAGGCCGGCATCCGGTAGCAGATCGCCAAGCCGGCGCCCGGCCTCCGGCACGGACGGCGGGGTATACAGCCCGGCCATCATGTCGCGCCCTCGGCATCGGCGGCCAGTCGCATCGGGATTTCGGGCATCGCGTCCGGGCGCACGTTGTACATGCGCAGGGCGGAGGCCACCACGCGCTGAAATACCGGGGCAGCGACCGCGCCACCGTAGTACACCCCGGCATTCGGCTCGTCGATGCTTACCGCCATCACGAAGCGCGGATCCGAGGCCGGCGCCAGGCCCACGAAATGCGAGTGGTAGCGATCCTCGGTGTACCCGCCCGCCCCGCTCTTGCGGGTAGTGCCGGTCTTGCCGGCGACTCGGTAACCGTCGATGACGGCCTGGCGGGCGGTCCCGTCGGGCCCCACCACGTGCTCCATCATCGCCAGGACCTGACGCGCGGTGCGCGGGGTCATCACGCGCGTCTCCTCGCGCAGGTCCTCGGCGGTGTGTGCCAGACGGACCGGAATGCGCCGGCCGTCGTTGGCGAACGCGGTATACGCGGCCGCCATCTGCAGGGTCGAGACTGACAGGCCGTAGCCGTAACCCAGGGTGGCGCGCTCGATCTCGCGCCAGTGGATGAATTCGCGCAGCCGGCCACGCGCCTCGCCGGGGAAATGGATACCCGCGCGCTGTCCGAACCCGGCGCGGTGCAGGATCTGCCAGAAGTCGCCCGGAGGGGTCTCCAGTGCGAGCTGGGTCGCGCCCACGTTGCTCGAACGCGCGATCAGCGTGGTCAGATCGATGGTCCCGTAGTCCCGCAGGTCGCGCACCGTATGACGCCCGACGCGCAGGGTCCCCGGCGCGGTTTCCAGGGTCGCGTTGGGGTCGATGGCACCGGAATCCAGCGCCGCGGCCACGGTAAACGGCTTGAGCACCGAACCGGGCTCCAGGGTATCGGTCACCGCCCGGTTGCGAGTGAGCTCGGAGCGGATCGCGCTGCGGTTGTTGGGGTTGAAGCCCGGCTGATTGACCAGCGCCAGGATCTCGCCACTGCGTGCATCCAGCAACACGGCCGTGCCGCCCTTCGCGTCGTGCCGGGCCACCGCAGCCTTCAACTCGCGATAGGCGAGGTACTGCAGCCGCTGATCCAGGGTCAGACGCAGGGTGTTGCCGTCATGCGCCGGGCGGATACTGGCAACGTCGCGGATGGTGCGCCCGTAGCGATCGCGCAGGACGCGCTTCGCCCCGGGGCGCCCCGACAACCACTGGTCGAATGCCAGCTCCACACCTTCCTGGCCGCGATCGTCGATGTCGGTATACCCGAGCACATGCGCGACCGCCTCGCCATGCGGGTAATAGCGGTGGAATTCACGGATCAGACCGACCCCCTGCATGCGCAGATCGGTCACGCGCCGTGCCTGTGCGGGCAGCATGTGCCGACGCAGATACAGAAATTCGCGGCTGGCCCGGGCCTCGATGCGTCCGGCCAGCCAGTCCGGCTCCACGTCCAGGGCCGCGGCCAGCTCCGGCCAGCGCTCGCGCTGCTCCAGCAGGTCGCGCGGGTTGGCCCAGGCGGTCTGCACCGGCGCGGAAATCGCCAGCGGCTCGCCATGGCGGTCGGTGATCATGCCCCGGTGCGCGGATTCCTCGAGAGTGCGCAACTGGCGCTGCTCGCCCTGCTGGGTCAGGAAGTCACGATCCAGCACCTGCAGATCGATCGCGCGCAGGACCAGTGCAACCATCATCAGGATCAACACCCCGAGCACGACCCGCAGGCGACCGCCGCTGATCTGGCGTTTCAGGGCGCCCACTGGCTACCTCCGATCACAACGATGCGGTCGGAATCCGGCTGGATCATGCCCAGCTCCTCGCGGGCCTGGGTCTCGATGCGGGCCGGCGTGGCCCAGGTGGACTGCTCGATCTGCAACTGGGTCCAGTCCAGGTTCAATGCGTCGCGCTCGGCCAGGACCGCCTGGTGCGTGACAAATGCCTCGCGCGCCTCGTGCTTGGCCGCGACCACCCCGACCGCCGAGGCGAACACCCCGACCCCCAGGGTCACGAATAGCAGACCGCGCGCCACCATCAGCACCGCTCCCCAATCCGCAGGACTGCCGAACGGGCACGCGGATTCGCGCGCTGCTCCGCGGCATCTGCGCGCACCGGCTTGCCAACCGCTCGCAAGCGGCGCTCGGGCAGTTCCGGCATCACCGGCAACCCGCGGGGAATGCGCCGGTCCGGTTTGGGGGCGCGCAGGGCCTGCTTCACCATGCGGTCCTCCAGCGAATGGAAGCTGATCACCGCCAGACGCGCGCCCCGAGGCAGGATCTCCGGGATGGTCGCCAGCCACTGCTCCAGTTCTTCCAGCTCGCGATTCACATGGATGCGCAGGGCCTGGAAGGTGCGAGTCGCGGGATGCTTGCCCGGCTCGCGGCGCGGCACCGCCCGACTGACCAGCTCGGCGAGCTGCCCGGTACGGGTAATCGGGTGTTCGGCGCGCGCCGCCACGACCGCGCGCGCAATCCGGCGGGAATAGCGCTCCTCGCCATAGTGGTAGATCACGTCGGCGATCTCGGCCTCGTCGGCACGCGCCAGCCAGTCGGCGGCGCTTTCGCCCGTGGCGGGGTCCATGCGCATGTCCAGGGGACCGTCGTGCTGGAAGCTGAAGCCGCGTTCCGCGGTATCGAGCTGGGGCGACGATACCCCGAGGTCAAGCATCACCCCGTCGGGCCCGCGGCCGGGATCGAATTCGCGCAAGACCTCCGCCATTGCGGAAAACCGGCCCACTCGGAACACGAAGCGTGGATCCCCCGCGAGGTCGCCCGCTGCCGCGGCAGCGGCCGGATCGCGGTCCATCGCCAGCAGGCGACCCTCCGGCCCCAGGCGCGCGAGCAGAGCCCGGGCATGTCCGCCCCGGCCAAAGGTGCCATCCACATAGAAACCGTCAGCGCGCACGGCGAGGCCCTCCAGTACTGCGTCGCACAGCACCGGGATATGGGTGTCCGGTTCCATGCCCGTCACAACGCGATGGATTCGAGTGCTTCTTCATCCACGCCATCCCCGAACAGCACCTCGCGACGCTGCTCCCAGGTCGCCTCGTCCCAGATCTCGAACTTGTTGCCCTGCCCCAGCAGCACGACACGCTTGTCCAGACCGGCGTACTGGCGCAGAGGAGGCGGAAGCAACAGACGGCCGCTGCCGTCGAGATCGCATTCGGTGGCATGGCCAATCAGCAGACGCTGCAGGTTGCGTACCCCGGGCGTCATGTTGGGGCGGGCCATCAGGCTTTGCTCGATGCGCTCCCACTCCGGCTGGGGATACAGCAGCAGGCAGCCATCGCGATCCACGGTCACCACCATCTGCCCGCTGCAGGACGTGGCCAGCTCGTCGCGATACCGCGCCGGAACGGCCAGGCGGCCCTTCGCATCCAGGTTGATCTGGCTAACGCCTCGAAACATGGCTGGCAGCGGTGGTTACCCACCTTTTCCCACATTGGCCCACTTATCGACACTATAGGTACGCCGATCCCGCCGAGTCAAGGAAATCGGGCGGAAAAAACAAAAAATAGGCCTTGAATCACAGAGACTTAGCGAAACCGCCGGGGCCACGGCTGCCGCCGCGAAAACAAGCGCACAAAAGCCGCGCCTTGGGGGAGATACTTGAGAAACTACTTTATGAATTTGCGGGGGAGTGCCGGGGCCCGGCCACCCACGGTGCGCGCAAGTGGCCGGTCGGCGTGGGGAAAAGTGGGAGTCGGCCGATAAGCCGGGTTCTGTCGTGGACAGTCATTCATCTGGGACGTCCGTCACCGGACGCCTCGAGCAGCCTACCCGGGTGCGATGCGGGCCACACCATGCACCCCTATTTGGCCTTGCTCCGGAC
>SKNJ01000311.1 GCA_007120575.1 Thioalkalivibrio sp. | reverse complement strand
GTGGTGTACCACCTGACCGACAATCTACTGGTCGTGATCGTCGCGCACGCCGTCTACGACTGGATCGTGATCCGCTTCTATCTCCGCCAGTCGCGTTCCCCGTGACCTCCCCCCGACAGACAGCTAGTCGGCGCGGTCGCGCGCATGCTCCCGGAGCAGATCGATCGGGATGATCGCCAGCGTCTCCTCGTGGGTGGCGCGCAGGAACACGCCGGGCGCATATCCGGCACGGTAGGCTTCCAACCAGCGGCTGGCACAAAGACACCAGCGATCGCCGGGCTTGAGCCCGGGAAAGCCCGCTTCTGGCGCCGGTGTGGCCAGGTCATTCCCCTGCGCGCGGGAAAACTCCAGGAATTCGCGCGTCACCTCGGCACACACGGAGTGGATGCCCGTGTCGTCATACCCCGTAGTGCAACGTCCATCGCGGTAGAAACCCGCCACCGGATCGTTCCCGCAGACCTCGAGATCGCCACCGAAAACATTGCGCGAGGCAAAAGGCTTCATCGTCTCACTCCCGTCTTCTCCGACATCCAGTGATCGCCCGAACACCCGGCCATCCAACGGGTCATGCCCGTCCCTGCCGGATCGCCAGCGCGGTCTGGTTGCGCACCGCCTTCAGCGCCCGCAGCACCTGCGGGTCCAGTACAACCCCTTCCGGCAGTTCCAGATACAACAGTCCCACACATTGCTCGCCTACCGCCAGGGGCAACAACAGGAAACTGCGCGCATCCAGTTCCCGGCGAAACTGTTCGGGGATGTACTTGCGGATCGAGGCCTCGTGACTGTCAGTAATCACCAGATCCTTGCGCTGCTGCATCGCCAGCGACAGGATGTCGCCGGTCCCATTCAGGGTCAGACGCAGGCGTCCCGCCAGGGAATCCGCATCGGTTCCAAAGGCCGTGTGCGCCACCAGAACCTTGTGCGTACTGTCGGCCAGCAACAGCACCGTCCGACACAGGCGCAACGTCTGGTAGACGTTCTCCAGGGTCGTCTGCATCAATGCGTTCAGATCGAACCCCCCGACCATCTGGTCGAGCATCTCGGTCAGGGTTTCCATCAACTCCGCGGCCTGAGCCGCCGGATCCCCCGGCTCCGTGCCTCGTGCCGATTCGCTGGCCTCGCTGTCGACCAGCGCCTCCAGCGAAGCGCTTTCGGCATCGCGCTCCTGGACCCCCAGATTGGCCTTCAGTCGGCGCAAGGGCTCGCGCCCTTCCGTCGGGAGCTTCACCACCGTCAGGAACTGATCGAGGTGATCGCGGCCCTGCCGGATCGCCTGGCGCATCGCCTTCGGGTCAATGCCCAGGGCTCGGTCATAGCGCCGCTGCAGCGCTGCCAGTTGCGGGCCCTGTTCCTCCGGCGTCGCGCCGGTGATACACGCAGCCATTTCGGAGGCCATGGTCACGATGCGGTGCAACCGCTGATCGACGTCGCGCGCGGGCGGCAGCGTGCCTTCCGGGGCCTTCTCCACCGAGGCGACAATCTCCTGCGGGAAATTCCAGTCCCCCAGCACACTACGCGCCAGACCCTCCAGGGAGACTCCGAGCACCCGACGCGCGGCCGCCTCCTCGGACTCGCCCTGCGCGACCTGGATCTGGATCTCGTCCGCCTCCTCCGGCAGGTAGTACAGCAGCAGCATGCGCCCGATGTCGTGAAACAGCGCGCACACGAACGCCCGTTCACTCTCGACGCCGCCGACCTGTTCCGACAGGTTGCGCGCCAGCATCGCACTGAACAGGGTGCGCACCAGCGCCTCCATCAGGCGCCCGGACTGCTTGCCGCCCTTCAGATTTTCGAACAGCACCAGGCCCAGCGCGGCCGTCCGGACCTGTTCGAACCCGAGCAGCACAATCGCCCGCGAAATCGTACGAATATTGCCACCAAAATTGCCGTAGAACGGGGAATTCGCCAACCGCAGCAGTTTCTGCGTGGTGGCATAGTCCTTCAGGACCGCGTTCGACAGCTCCGCCACCGAACGCTTCTGCGTATCGTCGGAACACTGAGTGATCTCGCGAATATGCGCAGAGATCCCGGGAAAATCCGGTTTGCGGCGAATCCGGCGCAGGATAAAATCCTGCGAACCGTCTCCGCCCCCCTCGCCGGTCCCGATCGCCTGTACCAGCGCGTCACGGAACTCGCGCGCCGAGCCGAATCGCTCGCGCGGATCCGGACGGGTCGCGCGCAGGATCAGCGCATCGAAACGCTCGTCGCCGTCCCCGGAAACCCGTGACGGCGGCTCCCGCGCCGCATCCATCATCGCTTCCAGGATCGCACCGGGGGAGTCGCCCGGGAAGGCCTTCTGCCCGCTGAGCATCTCGTGAAACAGAGCCCCCAGGGCAAACACGTCCGATGCCGCGCTCGCAGCCTCGCCGCGCAATTGCTCCGGGGCGAGATAATGCGCGCTATCCTGCAAATGGCTGGCACCCCCATCGCGCACGCCCGGAATCAGCATCCCCAGCCCGGTAACGCGCGCGTGACCATCCGCGCTGATGGTCACATTCGCCGGCTGTACCGCGCGGTGCAGGATACCCTGCTCGTGGGCGGTGGCCAGCGCGTCGAGCAGCTCGCGCATCAGCGCCAGCGCTCGTTCAAGGGGCAACGGACCGCGCGCGAGCACTTGATCGAGGGTCTCGCCCTCAAGGTATTCGAAGACCAGGTACACGCCCTCGGCATACCGTCCCGCCTCAAAGATTGGGGCAATATGCGGATGCCGGAAGCGGCTCAGCCCACGAGCCTCTTCCATGAGCGCATCCCGGGTCGCCGCGTCCGCCACCGCGTCGCCGCTCAGGGTACGGATCGCGACCCGCCGGTCCAGGAGCGGGTCATGGCCCAGATACAACGCGTCCTGGGGCCCCTCGCCCAGCGTCTCAAGGATCCGAAAACGTTCGATCTCCAGATCATTACGCTGCCGGGCCATGTCTTCTCCCTTGCTCCCGCCCGGCCACTTCGGGCTTTGCTCGTTGCTGAAAACGCCTCCGGTCCATCCACCCTTCCCCCTGATTCACTGCCCGTATTCTCGCAGATCGCCAGACCCATGCGCCCGTTGCCGGGGTGATATGGATTCCTGATGGGCACCATTGCACCGCAAACGCTCGTTACACACGCAAGGCGCTCTCCTGCAGATGCCTGCCATTGCAGCCGTCGGGCTTGCAGGAAAACCCGCTGAGGGCTCCGCTATTCGGTCAAGGTAATTTCTCCACCCGCAGAGGATTCATGCGCGTCCGCTACTTGATTGCCCCGGGACGTTCTGACTCGCGAAATAGGCATTCAGATTGGGCGGGCGGTAGCCCGAGTCCCGGGCATGGCGCTCGTGCACCGACGGGTGCAGTTCGAGGTCGAGCCCGTCCACGCTCAGCGGACGGCGATAGCGTCTCCGCAGGCGGTAGATGTGCCGGCGGGAGCGGTGCAGAGGGGCCAGCGGGTCAGGGTTCAGGGCGTCGTCCAGATGCGCCTCCAGTGCCAGTCCCGCGGCGGCGGCCTGGTCAAGCATCCACTGCAAGGGCACATCCGCCGCCAGCCGGCCGTCGGCATCCGGGGCATACCCTCCGCCGACATCTGCATGCACCCCCGAAAACCAGACCTGACGCAAATCCAGTCCGACGCGCGGCTGCCACAACGTGGGCTCGAAATCCGCACGGGTCTCGTCGATCGCCAGGGCATGCCGCGCACTGCGTACATTGCGCCCGAGCTTGGTGTCGTAGAACTCGTCGGTGCGGTCGAACAGCCCCAGCAGCGAGAACGGGACACCCAGCGCCCCGACGGTATCCCATACCCCCACAAACCGTACCTCGCGGGAGTCATGGGCATGCCGCGCACGGAACGCACGGGAGGCCTCTCCGTTCGGCGCATGCGTCGCCCCCGGTTTCTTGTAATGCCGGAACGCGGCTTCGACCAGTGCCGCGTCCGGGCGCCGCAGGATCCCGCAGTTGTTGATCAGCCCGCACAGACTGCGCACGGTATACGCGCCGCGGCTGAAGCCGAACAGGAAGACCTCCGCCCCGGGGGCGTAGTTCTGCACGATATAACGATAGGCATCCTTGATGTTCTTGTGGATGCCCCGTCCGGTCACGCCACCGCTGACCCGCGCGTGATAGGACCCCACACCCCAGTCATAGAACACCTGTTGCGAATCCCCGTTCGCATCGAACGGCGCGATCGCCCGTGCCAGGCGCAGTACATTGGTGGGTACATCCGACTCGATATCCTCTTCGGGACGGTTCCAGGTCCCGTCCGCACACACCACGATCCGCCGTGTCATGTCCCCTCCGTGGGTGGCTGCCTGAAAGACAGCCTATCCAGTCACCACAGCGGACACAAAAACGGGCGCACCCGGGAGAGAGGTGTCCCGCCCCCGGATGCACCCGATACCGGATCTCGCCGTTGGCGGCAGCCGGTTAGCGCCCGATCTCGATCCGGCGACCGCCGGGCCCCGGGCTCTCCCCGGTACGCGGGACCTGGATCTTCAGCACGCCATCGCGGAATCGCGCGCTGATGCCGTCCGGGTCTGCGTCCTCCGGCAGGCTCAGGATCCGGCGAAAACGCCCGTAGGAGCGCTCGACACGATGGAAGCCCTCCTCCTCGTCTTCCGTTTCCTGGCGCTTTTCCCCGGCGATGATCAGGTCACGTCCGTCCACCGTCAGGCTCATCTCGTCCTCGCTGATGCCCGGCACTTCCACCGCGATCTTGTAGGCCTTGCGGGTCTCCGAGATGTCTACGCTCGGCTTGAGCATCAGCTCGTCGGCCACACTCGGGAAACCGGCGGCTCCCCAGAAGTCCGCGAACAGCCGGTCCATCTCCTGGTGCATCCGCGCCAGCGGGTCCGCCGGGCGACGGGCCGGAAGCACCTCGCCAGCCTGTTGTTCCTCGCGCTTGAACCAGTTCCAGGGTTTGAGTTTCTGTAAATCCATTGGCTACCTCCCGGTGGTACTGCCACCTTGTGTATAGACCCGTTTACAATCTGGGGTATTGGCTGCCGGGTTCAAGACGCCCCGGCCCGCAGACGTTCCCGACCGGAAAACCCGCCCCATGCCCGTCACCCTGAGCCTGATCGTCCTGACCGTCGCGGTATCGCTGTTCGCGTGGCAGCAACGGCGCTGGCTGGACCGCCTGATCTACTGGCCCCCCGGGGTCCAGCGCGGCGAATACTGGCGCCTGCTGACGCATGGCTTCATCCATGCGGACGGTACCCATCTGGCCTTCAACATGATCACCCTGTTCTTCTTCGGCTCCGCGATGGAGCCGGTACTGGTCGAACGGGTTGGCAGCGCCGGTTTCGTGCTGTTCTACCTGGCCGGGATCGTGCTGGCGATGCTGCCCGGGCACCTGCGCCAGCGCGGCAACCCGCGCTACCGCAGTCTGGGCGCCTCCGGTGCAGTCTCCGCGGTGCTGTTCGCCTACATCCTGCTGCAGCCATGGTCGCTACTGTTCGTGTTCTTCGTCCCGGTGCCCGCGATCGTGTTCGCCGCCCTGTACGTCGGCTATTCCTTCTGGGCGCAGCGCCGGGGGCGCGACAACATCAATCACGCCGCTCACCTGTGGGGCGGAGCCTGGGGGATCATCTTCATGCTCGGTCTGGAACCGGCGCTTGCCGGACATTTCCTGCGCGAACTGGTGGCGCCGCTGGGCGGCTGATCGGCCCTGGCCGGTTGAACAGGGCCCACGCGCCTGCGTAGAGTGCCCGCATGCCCAGCCACGAGCCCGCCATGCACGACGCGATCGCCCACCTGCCGAAGGTCGAGCTGCACGTACATATCGAGGGGACCCTCGAGCCCGAACTGATGTTTGCCCTGGCCGAGCGCAACGGGGTCGAGCTGCCCTACGCCAGCGTCGACGAGGTGCGCCAGGCCTATGCCTTCCACAACCTCCAGTCCTTTCTGGACATCTATTACGCCGGCGCCCGTGTACTGCAGACCGAGGAGGACTTTCATGACCTGGCCGCGGCCTACCTGCGCCGCTGCCATGCAGACCGGGTCCGACACACCGAAATCTTTTTCGACCCACAGACGCATACCGCGCGCGGCATTCCGTTCGATACCGTCGTCCGCGGACTGACCCGCGCACTCGCCGATGCCGAACACGAGCTCGGCATCACCAGCCAGCTGATCCTCTGCTTTCTGCGCGACCAGAGTGCCGAGGCCGCGATGGCCACCCTGGAGCAGGCCCTTCTCTGGCGCGCGCACATCCACGCGGTCGGGCTGGATTCGGCGGAAGCCGGACACCCCCCGGAGAAATTCCGCACGGTGTTCGAACGCGCGCGGGCCGAGGGATTCGCGAGCGTGGCCCATGCCGGCGAGGAGGGCCCGCCGGAATACATCCGGCAGGCCCTGGACCTGCTGAGCGTTGCGCGTATCGACCACGGGGTCCAGGCCGAGCAGGACCCGGGACTGATGCAGCGGCTGGCCAGCGAACGGATTCCGCTGACGGTGTGCCCGCTGTCCAACGTACGCCTTTGCGTGTTTGACCGCCTGGAGGACCACAACCTCAAGCGGCTGCTGGACGCCGATCTGTGCGTCAGCATTCATTCCGACGACCCTGCCTACTTCGGCGGCTACATCGGCGAGAACTATCGCGCCACCACGGACGCGCTGGGCCTGTCACTGGACGACCTGGAGCGGCTCGCGCGCAATGCGGTCGAGGGGGCGTTCCTTGATCCCCCGGCGCGCCAGCGCCTGGAGGAAGAGATTGCTCAGTGGCGCGCCGCACACTCCCCCGGGCCGCACGCCGACTGACACCGGACGGATACGCCCGCGGCGAGCGGATCAGTCGGCGAAGTCCATCAGCCGCACCGGCTGACGGCGCGCCCCCCAGTCGCCGGGACGGCCCTCGAACACACCGGCGACCGAACGCCCACACTGGTTGCAGCAGCCATCACGGGTCAGGTTCCAGTCCGAAAGCCGGTACCCGTCGCGCCCGATCAGGCACTCGCCGCAGCCCGGACACCAGGTACTCTGGCCCTGTCTATCGTGCACGTTGCCGGTGTAGGCGTAATGAACCCCCTGCTCCCGCGCAATCCGGCGGGCACGCCGCAGGGTCTCGGGGGGCGTACGCGGGTGTTCGGTCATCCGGAAATCCGGGTGAAACGCGGTGAAGTGCAGCGGGATATCGGGTCCCAGGTGATCCACCACCCAGCGCGCCATGGCCTCGATCTCCGCATCACTGTCGTTCTCGCCGGGGATCAGCAGCGTGGTCAGCTCCACCCACACATCGG
>SKNJ01000016.1 GCA_007120575.1 Thioalkalivibrio sp. | reverse complement strand
CGATAGCCTGTAACGCCGTTCGAAATCGTGGCGCGATTGCAGGCATCCGGCTATTCTCGCCTGATGAACAAGGACGACGAAAAGCGCGTTGCGGCAAGGCTGGCCAGGATCATGGCCATGCGTGCGCAACACGCAGCTGGAAACGCTGCATTCCGGACTGGGACCCATCACCCACACTGGCCAAGGCAACAGCTTCGGGGTGTCGTAGATCGAAATGCTCGGGCAGCGCCTCGTAGTCGAGGTGGATAATGGTGATGGCGGTCATGGTCAGCCGACGCCCACATTCATCGCTTGACGGGAGAACCCCCGATCAGGCCGACTTCAACCAGCCAATGCCCAAAGCTGCAGCGGCGTAAATGAGACGGAAAACCACTTAGAAAACGCCCGGCTACTGTTCTGATCAACCGAACCACCTCTCCACTCCCCCGGGTTTTTCAAAATGACTGTCGTATTCACTTCTTGACGGTCAGGTTGCTGAGTAGTCCGTCGGCATTTATGATTGCATTGGCGATTTCTAACGTCGAAGTGCGCCGCGACATCGCCTGCGAGCGGATCGCCTTGTAGGCGTCTTTTTCATTGATGCCGTGATGGCGCATCAGGATGAACTTCGCCTCGGTGATGCGCTGGATGTGCTCTAGCCTTTGCTTGAGCTTTTCCTCGGTGCGCAGTGCCTCCAGCCGGGACAACCAGTTGCGCCTGGCCATCAGGATGCAACTCAGAACCCCGAAGGCGCGCAAGGGCTTGGACAACACCATCTGCACGTCGACTTCAAGTATCCCTTCCAGCACCGAGGGGTTTTCGTAGCCGATGATGCCGATCACGGTCGGACGTTTCTCGGGACGTTGTGACAACAGCTTGGACAGTGACGGCGAGACGGATTCGCGGATCTCGACAAAGACGACATCGACATTGGCCGGCAGCGAATCCGGTAGCGGCCAGATGGCTTCGACATTGCAACCGATACGCAGGATCTGCTGGATCAGGTCGTCACAATCCGCATCCCGGGAATGCAAGATCAGTACATTGAGGCTGCGCAGATCGCCGATCAGGTTATTCATGCGGTTTCACAGCCTCGTCCACGATCCGTCGATCAGCGTTTGATCGATCGGACGAATTGAGGTGTCTCCATTAGCCGGAACCGGTGGTCGTTGAGGTCGGGCGCAACAAGATAAGGATCTGGCTTTATGGGTCGCCTGACTTCTCTTTCTACAATGAAATCGCCATTTTCATCGACTTTCGCGATTCGCGAATGCAGATAGGTATGGCTGTTATCCGGGTCAATCTTGATCATGCCCTGCGGTGCATCATAACTGGCACCTAGAAGCGTCTCGCGCAGGCGCGCTATATCCAGCAAGCGCTCGTGCTCCAGCGCTTCCGCGAACATGTGAACCTGGAAATAGGCGGCCTCGCAACAGCTTGTCACAAGCTCGTCAGAGCCGAACATGGCGGCATAGCTGTCAAGGAAGCGGCGGCTTTCCGGCGTGTCGATGGTGCGGAAATAGGGCGCGGCGGTGATATGGCCGACCGCGGCCTTGGCACCGATGCGGCAGATTTCGGCCTCGTTGGTGGTCAGGCTGGCGATGGGCACCTTGCGCGCATCATGGCCGGCCTCGTGATAGGCAGTGTAGAAGTCGATTGTCGCCTCGCCGACCAGGGTCGAGAAGATCGCGTCGGGCTTGAGTTCGGCGATCTCGTCGATGATCGCGTTGAAGGCGGTAGCGTCGGCCGAGAAGGGCAGGTAGCGCTCGCCCACAACCTCACCGCCGCCTTGGCGCAGAATGTTGCGCATCACTCGGTTGGACTCGAGCGGATAGATGTAGTCGGAACCAACGAAATAGACCCGTCTCCCGTAGTTTTCCAGCAGGTAGCTGGCCAGCGGCACGCTGTTCTGGTTCGGGCAGGCGCCGCCATAGATGACATTTGGCGAGTACTCGAAACCCTCATAGAGTGTCGGGTAGAAGAACAGCGCATTGCGCCGCTCGACCACTGGCAGGACTTCCTTGCGGGCCGAGGACATGTAGCAGCCGGCAATTACGCTTACACTGTCCTCGACGATCAGCTTTTCAGCCAGGCGGCCGTATTCGGCCGGAATGGAGCCCGGATCATAGCTGACCGGCACGATGGGGCGGCCGGCCACGCCGCCGCGCCTGTTGACCTCTTCTATGGCCAGCAAGGCCCCGTTCTTCTGTGATTGTTCGATAACGGCCGTCACGCCCGTCTCGGAAAACAGAATGCCCAGTTTCCAGCAATCAGGGGCGCCTTTCCTACTCATGTTTTTCAATTCCATAAGCATCTGCTGATATGATTCCGACCTGTGTGCCTTGAAGCTGCGCTAGGAAGCGGCGCGGTTGATCTGCGACCTGTGCGGCGGACTGCAACGTCAGCAGGTGGCGGGCGAAGGGAACCTCCACGAACCGGCGCACCGCGCGCCGCAGCGAACGGGCACCGAACTGTCGGTCGAAGCCCTCGAGTGCGATATGGTTGCGCAGTACGTCAGTGAGTTCAACCCGACAGTTATGTTTGGCGATGCGGCGATTCAGCTTCTCGACTTCCAGATCGATCAGGCGGTTAAGATCCTCGCGCTCGATCCAGTTGAAAATCTCGACCTGATCGATGCGGTTGACGAATTCGGGCGGGAAACGGCCTAGAAGCGCCTTTTTCGCGATTTCCTGAACGCGTTCCTTGCGCGACCGCCGCGCGCCTGGCCGGAGGCGGCGCCATAGGCTGTTTTCAGCTTCGGCCTCGCGGCGCAGCTCTTCAGCGCCCAGATTTGAGGTCATGAAGATGATGCAGTTGCGGAAGGAATAGGTGCGCTCGCCCGAGGCAGTGGTCAGCAGGCCGTTGTCGAAAATGTTCAGAAGCGAGAGCACCACCTCGGGGCTGGCCTTTTCCAGCTCGTCGAACAGCACGATACCGGGAAAATCCGAGGTGCCCTCGATCTTTTCCTGATCGAGGATCGTGCGCCCTTCCTTGGAGCCGACATAACCGGGGGGAGCACCGGTAATGGCGGCGGCGTAGTGTTCCTGCGCCAGTGTATTCATATCGACCCGGCACAGCGCATCGGCGTCGCCATGCATGGCCCGGGCGAGGCACCGTACCAGTTCGGTCTTGCCTACGCCGGTGGGTCCCAGAAGCAGGCTGGTATAGAGCGGCCGCCGGGCATCGGCGATATCGGCGCGCACGATAGACAGCATGTCCAGCACGCCCGCAATGGCCTCAGGCTGGCCGATGATCTCGTGTTCGAGGTTCTGGCGGATCACTTCGACATCGAAGCGAAACCGGCTTTGCAGCCGCCGGTCCGATGCCAGATGTGCGCTGACGACATCGCCTCGCGACAATGTTTCGGCCTTCAGCACCTCGGCATCGCGGCGCTTGCGGGCCGCGTCATCCATCATATCGTTCACAAAGGGCATATCCGGCTTGGTCCTCGTGCAAATCTCCAACCGTCGGTCGCTCAACTACCCCGATACCCGGAAACCACGAGTCTCTGGCGCCAGAGCCTGATTTGGGGCGGCGGAGTTTCACCGCCCCAGTGTGAAGCTGTCGCTTGGCCCCGAATCACGAGAACAGGCTCAGGCTTCTTTTTCCTTTGCCTTGGTCGGCAGGCTGCCGACAGGGCATTGGGCCACACCCACGGTGGTTCGGGTGAAGGATTCGACCTGCTCTCGTGCCTTTTCGGCGTCGTTGACCCAGGTGCGATAGAATTCGAACGGGCAATCCGCCACGCCCTTGTCCCCATCGCCCGAGGCATGCATCCCCGTGTAGCCACGATGCAGCAGTTTGAACAGGTGGTTCTGCGACTGGTCGTTGGCACGGGCATCGCGGATTTCCGGGATCGAAAGCTGGGCATACTGGATGCCCATTTCCTCGGTGCCGCATTCGCCCAGGGTGCGGCCGTCGAAACCGATGATCGAGGAATGGCCGAAATAGCTGTAGACCCCGTCATTGCCAGCGGCATTGGCCACCGCCACATAGCAGTTGTTCGCCCAAGCCATGGATTTGGCCATGATGATCTGCTGTTCCTTGGCCGGGTACATGTAGCCTTGGCAGCGAACGATCAGTTCCGCGCCCTTCATGGCGCAGTCGCGCCAGATTTCGGGATAGTTGCCGTCATCGCAGATGATCAGACTGACCTTCAGCCCCTTGGGACCTTCGGACACATAGGTCGCATCGCCGGGATACCAGCCCTCGATCGGGCACCAGGGAAGGACCTTGCGGTACTTCTGCACGATCTCACCCTTGTTGTTCATCAGGATAAGCGTGTTGTAGGGGGTCTTGCGCGGATGCTCCTCGTGCTGCTCGCCGGTGAGCGAGAATACACCCCAGGTGTTGGCCTGACGGCAGGCGCGGGCGAAGATCTCGGTCTCCTCGCCGGGGATCTTGGCCGCGGTGTCGAACATTTCCTGCTTGTCATACATGATGCCCTGCAGGCTGTATTCGGGGAAGATCACCAGGTCCATGCCCGGCAGACCCTGCTTCATGCCAATGATCAATTCTGCCATCTTGTTGGCATTATCGAGCACCTCGGCCTTGGTGTGCAGCCGCGGCATCTTGTAATTGACGACTGCGACGCCGACCGTGTTGTCGCTGCTGGAAATATCGCCATGTCTCATTTGGATACTCCTCTTTGTCTTGCTTCCTTGGTTGGTTGTCTCAGGTCTTCATGGTCAGTGACGGGGGACGCACGCAGACTGGGCACACGTCCCCGGCGGCCGGAATTTTGATTTGGGGTGCTTGTTCAGGCTCCTGCATCTGCACCACACCTCCCTTCTTTCATGCGCCAAAACCCTTTGATCTTTGCCTAGGCGAGATGCACGGTGTTTCCGCACCCCGCAGCCAGGCTCAGAATGTCAGGTGCTTGTCCGCGACCTCGTCGGTCAGTTCCGCACCCTTTCCCGAAATCACGATTTGTCCCTTGTCGATCACTATGAACCGATCCGATACCTTGCGCGCGAAGGGCACGTTCTGTTCGACCAGAACGATCGTTAGGCTCATCTCACGGTTCAGCCTGACGATGATGTCATGGATCTGACTGACGATATTGGGCTGGATGCCCTCGGTCGGCTCATCAAGGATCAGCATCTTCGGATCCATCGCGAGCGCCCGTGCGATGGCAAGCTGCTGCTGCTGACCGCCTGACAGATCGCCGCCATTGCGGTCGATGAATTCGCTCAGGATCGGGAAAAGGTCGAAGATGTAGTCGGGAATGTCGCGCTTGCCGTCGGTGCGGGCATAGGTGCCCATGACGATATTCTCGCGCACCGTTAAGCGCGGGATGACCTCGCGCCCCTGCGGGATATAGCCGATCCCGAGCTGCGCGCGCGCAGGTGTGCGCATGTGCGCGATTTCAACTCCGTCGAACCTAAGGCCCCCTTCCAGCCGGTCGGTCAGCCCCATGATGGACCGCATCAGTGTGGTCTTGCCCACGCCGTTGCGCCCCATGACGGCCAGCAATTCCCCCCTCTGCAACGTGAAGCTCACATTCTGAAGGATCGGGCTCTTGCCGTAATAGGAGTAGAGTTCTTTCGCTTCCAGCATGGTCGATCCTAATGCCCCAGATACACGGCCTTGACCTGCGGATCGTTCTCGATCTCGCTGATCGAGCCGTCCGCCAGCAGGCTGCCCCGATTCATCACCGTGACGCGCTCGGCCACTTCGCGAACGAACTGCATGTCGTGTTCGACGACGATGAGTGTGTGGTCCCCCTTGAGCCGCTGAAAAATCTCGGCGGTGCGCAAGGTTTCGTTGATGGTCATGCCGGCGGTCGGCTCGTCCATCAGGATAAGCTTGCTGTTCTGGGCCAGCAGCATGGCAATCTCCAGCCATTGCATCTGGCCATGCGACAGGTTGCCGGCGCGGACATCGACCAGATCGACCATGCCCACCAGATCAAGGATCTCCTTCATCCGGCCGCGTATCGGCGTGGTGAAGACACGCAGCGTCTGCAGCACGCCGCCGCGCGCGGAATTGGCGACTTCGAGGTTTTCCAGCACCGTAAGGTTCTTGAATATCGAGGGCACCTGAAACTTGCGTCCAATCCCTCCCTGCGCGCGCCGATACTCCAGCAGATGTGTTATGTCCCGGCCGTCGAAGAGAATCTGGCCCGAGGTTGGATCGGTCTTGCCGCAGATCAGGTCGAGCGTTGTCGATTTGCCGGCCCCGTTCGGCCCCAGAAGGCAACGAAGTTCACCTTCCTCAATCGTTATCGAAAGGTCGTTGACCGCCTTCAGACCACCGAACTGGACCGTGAGGTTCCTGATTTCCAGCAGACTCATTGGGCCGGCTCCTTGCGCGCATTCTCCTGCGCATCCTCATGCGCGGCGTCCGTCCGGGCCTTGCGCCCCCGATGTATCACCTCCGACGCGCGCTCTTGAATGTCGCGCATCAGTCCGTAAAGCCCCCGCGGCAGGAACAGCACGAAGAAGATGAAGCTCAGACCCAGGATCAGCAGCCAGCCATCGACGAACATGTCCGAAAGCCGTCCCTCGGCCAGATTTACGAGGATCGCTCCAATGGCCGCGGCCAGCAGCGATTCCCGTCCGCCGACGGCGACCCAGATCACGATCGCAAGGCTGAAGGCGACGCTCATGAATTGCGGCGAGGCAAATTCAAGCACCAGCACATACAGCATCCCGGCCCAACCGGCGATCGCCGCTGAAAGACAGAACACCACGATTTCATAGCGGGCGACGTCATAGCCGAAGAAGCTTACACGGTACTTGTCTTCGTTGATCGCACGCAGGATCAGCCCCGCCTTCGACCGCGCGACCAGTGCGGCGATCAGCAAGGCGCCGATCAGGCAGCCGGCTACCAGATAGTAGAATTCGAGACTGTAATTGTTGATGCTCCAGCCGAACAGATTCAACTGTGCAAGCCCGGTGATGCCGTTGAAGCCGCCGGTATAGGGCTGTGCCCCGATAATGCTCAAGCGTACCGCGACCAGCAGCGCCAGCATGATGATGGCGACGAAAACGCCGGTGACGCGGCCGCGGAACATGAACACGCCCAACAGGCCAGCCAACGCAGCCGGGATGGCGAACCCTGCGACCAGGGTAAAGGTCAGCGAGTGGAACGGCTCCCAGAACCATGGCAGCTCCGGAACATTGGTCCAGCCCATGAAGTCCGGCATGCCGCCAGGGTTGAACTCGCTCGCCCCGAGCTTGAGGTGCATGGCCATGATGTAGGCGCCCATACCGAAGGTCACCGCCTGGCCGAGATTGAGAATCCCCGCCGTCCCCCAGGACAGGGCAAGCGCGACGGCCACCATGG
>SKNJ01000101.1 GCA_007120575.1 Thioalkalivibrio sp. | reverse complement strand
CGGTAGCGGATCGGGGAAGCCCCTGGTCGCGATCAACTGTTCGAGTTGGGCGTGGTGCTGCTCGATATCGGTCATCATGCCTCCAGCCGCGGGCGGGATTCCCGGGGTGCGTTTTGCCGACAGGGTCGCGGAATCGCCATCCCGGGGGATCCGGGGCCCTGTCTCCCGGGATGGTGTCCGGTAACCTGTCGGCATCTCCGCCTCAGGTTACCATTGGCGGCGCCAGTCGCGTTTTCGTCCGTTTCTCACTCTCGCGAGTCCGATCGCCCCGAGTATGCCGCGCAATCGATCTACCCGTCCCCGTCCGCGCCGAGGTTCCGGCCGCGTCCGCCTGCGCCGTTGGTTCAGGGCCGGGGCGTGGCTGCTGGCGGGGCTGGTGCTGGCTGGCGCCGCCGTCGGCGCGGTGGCGGTACATGGCCTGGATCGCGAGATTCGCGAGCGCTTCGAGGGACAGCGCTGGGCCCTGCCCGCACGGGTCTATGCGCGTCCGCTGGAGCTCTATGCCGGCCGGCCGCTGACCACCGACGCGCTGCGCACCGAGTTGCAGACCCTGAATTATCGTGTCAGCGCGGATGGCGGCGGCCCGGGCGAATTCCGGGTCGGCAACGAGACGGTAGATCTGACCACCCGACCGTTCGTGTTCGGGGATGGGCCGGAGCCGGCGCGTTCGGTGCGGGTGGAGTTCGACGGGGACCTGGTGCGCCGCGTGGTGGAACGCGGCAGCGGGCAGGCGGTGGAGCTGATGCGTATCGAGCCCCTGCTGCTCGGCAGCATCTATCCCACCCACGGGCAGGACCGGATCCTGGTGGACCTGGAGGAGGTCCCGCGGGAGCTGGTCGCGGCGCTGCTGGCGATCGAGGACCGGCGCTTCCTGGAGCATCGCGGCATCGATCCGCAGGGGGTCGCGCGGGCTGCCTGGGCCAACCTGCGTGCCGGACGCACGGTGCAGGGCGGCAGTACCCTGACCCAGCAACTGGTGAAGAACTTCTATCTCACCCGCGAGCAGACGCTGGCGCGCAAGCTGACCGAGGCGGTCATGGCGCTGCTGCTGGAACACCGTTACTCCAAGGCCGAGATCCTCGAGGCCTACCTGAACGAGGTGTTCCTGGGGCAGGGTGGCGAACGCGCCATCCATGGCTTCGGGCAGGCCGCTCAGTTCTACTATCAGCGTCCGCTGCGGGAACTCCGGCTGGACCAGCTCGCCCTGCTGGTCGGCCTCGCCCGGGGCGCGACCTATTACGATCCGCGCCGTTACCCGGAGCGCGCCAGGGGGCGTCGCGATCAGGTGCTGCGGGCGATGGCGGAGACCGGTGCGGCGCCGGTCGGCCGGGTGGAGGCGGCGCTGGCAGCGCCGCTGGATGTGTCGCCGGTAATGCCGCAGGGCCGCAGCCGATTCCCCGCGTTCCTGAACCTGGTGCGCCGTGAGCTGCGCGCGGATTACGCGGATGCGGACCTGCGCAGCGAGGGACTGCGCATCTTCACCACCATGGATCCGGTGATCCAGCTGACCCTGGAAGAACGCGTCAGCGCCGGAGTCGAGCGCCTGATCGCCCGCCATGGCGCGGCCCTGGAGGATTTACAGGCCGCGGCGGTGGTGACCGACCCGCAGGCGGGCGAGGTCCTGGCTGTGGTCGGGGATCGTGATCCCCGTTACCCGGGATTCAACCGCGCCGTGGACGCCCGCCGGCAGATCGGCTCGGTGGTAAAGCCGTTCGTGTACCTGGCGGCATTGACCAATCCTGGGCGCTATACCCTGGCGAGTCTGCTGGACGACCGCCCGTTGACCCTGCAACTGCCGCACGGCGAGCCCTGGACCCCGCGCAACTTCGATCGTGAATACCGCGGGCAGGTCACCGCCTGGGAGGCCCTGGTGCAGTCCTACAATGTGGCCACCGTGCGTCTCGCCGAGGGCATCGGTATTTCCCAGCTGGTGCGGATCCTGGAGACCCTGGGGTTGCAGCACACTCCGGCACCCCTGCCATCACTTGCGCTGGGCGCGCTGGAACTGACACCGCTGGAGGTCGCCGGGCTATACCAGGCGCTGGCCAACGGTGGCTATGCCACGGGCACTCGGGCCATCCGGGATGTGCTGGATGCGGACGACACCATGCTCTCGCACTACGGCCTGGAATTGCGCGGCGCGGTCGCCGATGGCGCGGTGAATCTGCTGGCGCATGCCCTGCACGACGTGACCGTGGAGGGCACCGGCTCGCGGGTCGGGCGGCGTCTGCCGGATACGGTGGTTGCGGGCAAGACCGGTACCACCAGCGATTTTCGCGACACCTGGTTTGCCGGGTTCGATGACCGGCATGTCGCCGTGGTCTGGCTGGGTATGGACGACAATCGATCCACCGGACTGACCGGTGGCTCCGCCGCGGCGCCGATCTGGGCCGAGGTCATGGCCGGGATCGGTCCGCACGCGCTCGCCCTGAAAAGGCACCCCGCGATCACCTATCAGGATGTGGATCTGGGCTCGGGGCTGCCGGTGGAGAGCAATCGGCATGCCTGCGAGAGGGTGAAAACCCTTCCGTTCTGGCAGAATTCGATCCCCGAAGGCCGCGCCCCCTGCGACAGCGGGCGCGGGCGAGACGGACGCGGCTGGTTCGAGAGGATTTTCCGGTGAGGGATTGCGGCATGCGCAGACAATTCGTGGGCAGCACCGGGCGATGGCCCCTCCGTTGGGCCAGCTTGCTGGCGGCGGTGGTACTGCTGACCGCCTGTGCTGCGCCGACACCGCGCGACACGGGGCCGGCACCGGAGGATGCCGTGGTCGGGGATTCCCCGGCGGCATCGGTGACCCCGGACACCGGGGGCACCCCGCCGGCGGCGCTGGCCCTGGCGGAGCAGGCCGCGACCGCGCAGCGGACCGGCGACCTGTCGCGTGCCGAGCAACGCCTGGAACGGGCCCTGCGGATCGCGCCGCGCGACGCAACCCTGTGGAACCAGATGGCGGCGGTGCGTCTGGATCAGGGGCGTTATCAGCAGGCGGAGCGCCTGGCCGAGCGTTCCCTGCGCATGCCCGGTGGCGACCGCGCACTCGAGCTCGCGAACTGGCGGCTGCTGCTCGCGGCGCGCGAGGCGCTGGGCGATACCGCCGGGGCCGCGCGGGCGCGCGAGCAGATTCGCCGACTGGAAGCCGAAATTGCCTGATTCTTCCAGTGTCGTGAATGAAGGATCGGCCGCGGTCCGTGCCCTTAGCCCGGGCGGCGATCTGGCCACCGCACTGGCGGGGTTTCGTCCGCGCGCGCCGCAGCAAGCCATGGCCGCCGCGGTGGAGGCGGCCCTCGCCGATGCCCCCAACGCGCTGCTGGTGGAGGCGGCCACCGGGGTTGGCAAGACCTTCGCATACCTGGTCCCGGTGCTGCAGGCGCGGCGCCGCGCATTGATCTCGACCGGGACCAAGACCCTCCAGGACCAGCTGTTCGACCGTGATCTTCCGATGGTCTGCGAGGCCCTGGGCTATACGCCGCGCCGCGCGCTGCTGAAGGGCCGGGCAAACTACTTGTGCCCTTACCGTCTGGAACTGGCCAGCGCCGAGGCCGGCGGGGCAACCGGCCGCGGCACGCGCGCGGAACGCCTGCCGGTACTCGAGGCATTGCAACGGTACGCCCGTACCAGCGACACCGGGGACCTGGGCCAGGCCGGCATCCTTGCCGAGGATTCTCCCCTGTGGCCGCAGGTGACCTCGACCGTGGATAACTGTCTGGGAGGAGAGTGTCCGCACGTGCAGGACTGTTTCGTGCTGCGGGCGCGCAAGCGGGCGCAGGAAGCGGAGGTGGTGGTGGTGAATCACCACCTGCTGCTGGCCGACATGGCGCTGAAGGAGGAGGGCTTCGGCGAGCTGTTGCCGGAGGTGGATGCGGTGATCGTCGACGAGGCCCACCAGCTACCGGAGATCGCCGGATCGTTCTTCGGCGTGGCGCTGGGTACCCGCGCACTGCGCGAGCTGGCACGGGATACGCGGCGCGAGCAGGAGCAGCAGGTACCGGAAGCGACGGACATCCGGCATCGGGTAGCTGATCTGGAGACGGCGGTGGCCGCGCTGCTGGACATCTCGGTGGACTGGGAGGCGCGTTCCGGCCAGGCCACGATTGCGGCGGACGGACGTCTGGAGGGTTGCCTGGATGCGCTGGATGAAGCGCTGGGCCTGCTGGAGCAGGCGCTGGAGGTCGTGGCCGCGCGTGCGGCGGGTCTGGAGCAGTTGCGTGGGCGCTGCGTGATGCTGAGGGCACGCCTGCACGAATGGCGCGAGGACACCCCGGATACCGTGCCCTGGGCCGAGCGTTTCCGGCAGAGCCTGACCCTGCATCGGACCCCGCTGGATGCGGCCCGGCCACTGGCCCAGCGGCGGGCCGCCCGACCGGCGACCTGGGTGTTCACGTCCGCGACCCTGGCGGTGGGCGAGGACTTCTCGCATGCGGCGCGCCGGCTGGGGCTGCCCGGCGACGTCGCGACCGAGCGCCTGGACAGCCCGTTCGATTTTTCGCGCCAGGCCTGCCTGGTGCATCCGGCCCCGGCGCTGCCGGATCCCAACAGCCGCGGTTATACCCGGGCCTGCATCGCCTGGGCCTGGCCATTGCTGCGCGACAACCCGGGGGGTGGCTTCTTCCTGTTCACCAGCCATCGAGCGTTGCAGGAGGCGGCCATGATCCTGCGCTCGGAGTTGCCGGCCGGGCGTGAACTGCTGGTCCAGGGGGAACAGCCGCGCGGTGATCTTCTGGAGCGCTTCCGGGCGGCCGGAAACGCCTGGCTGCTGGGAGCGCACAGCTTCTGGGAGGGGGTGGATATTCGCGGTGAGGCGTTGTCGATCGTGATCATCGATCGTCTGCCGTTCGCGGCGCCCAACGACCCCGTGCTGCAGGCGCGGGCAGCGGCACTGGAGGCAGAGGGACGTTCGCCATTCATGGAGTTCAGCCTGCCGCAGGCGGTGCTGGCCCTGAAGCAGGGAGCCGGACGGCTGATCCGCGACGCCGACGATTCCGGGATTCTGGCGCTGTGCGATCCGCGCCTGACCGGCAAGCCCTATGGTCGGCATTTTCTGGCGAGTCTGCCGCCATTTCACCGCGCGCGCGAACCGGCCGAGGCGTTGCGTTTTTTGCTGGCCGCGAGGGAGGATCCCCCATGCGTCTGATTGCCCTGGAGACTGCCACCGAACGCTGTTCCGCCGCGTTGTGGCTGGATGGCGAGTTGCTGGATACCGGCGAAGTGGCCCCGCGGCGTCACGGCGAGTTGATCCTGCGTCAGATCGAGGCGCTGCTGGCGCGGGCGGGGGTGGCGCGTTCGAGCCTGGACGGGGTCGCGGTCGGGCGGGGCCCCGGGGCGTTCACCGGGGTGCGGCTGGGGCTGGGAGTGGCGCAGGGACTGGCGTTTGCACTGGAGCGCCCGGTGGTCCCGGTCTCCACCCTGCTGGCGCTGGCCCAGCAGGCGCTGCGTGACCCGGACACGAGACCGGACGCGGTCCTGGCCGCACTGGATGCACGCATGGGGGAGGTGTACTGGGGCCTGTATCCGGTGATCGGGCGGCGGGTCCAGGCCGCGCCGGAACAGGTCTCGCCGCCGGCGGCGGTGGCCGCCGTCTGGCCGGGGGCGGACCGCTATGGGCTGGGATCGGGGTTCGCGGCCTGGCCCGAACTCGGATCACAGCTCGGGCTCGCGCCCGAACGGGTTGCTGCCCGCTCGCTGCCGGATGCGCGCGAGGTGGCGCTGCTGGCGGTGGACGCCTGGGAGCGGGGCGAGGCGGTCGGCCCGGAGGATGCCCAGCCGGTGTACCTGCGCGACGATGTCGCGCGCCCGCCGGGGCCGGTGGCATGACTGCGCCGGTCGACGAGACGGCGGCCCCGGCGGCGATCTACCCGTGGGTGCCGCCGTTGATCGGGGCGTTCAAGGCCAGTCCGGAGGACTTCCGGGTCGAGGAACTCCCCGCGACGCTCCCCGAGGGCAGCGGTGAACACGTGTGGCTGGAGATCGAGAAGCGCGAGTTGAACAGTGAGGACGTCGCGGTCTGGCTGGGGCGCATGGCGGGTGTCGGGCGGACGCGTGTCAGCTTTGCGGGGCGCAAGGATCGTCAGGCGATTACCCGCCAGTGGTTCAGCGTGCAGTGCCCGCCGGATGCCACCCCCGACTGGAGCGGCCGGGCTGTGGCATGGAGCGCGGAGCGCGAGGCTGCCGGGGAGCCTGGCCGGGTCGAGGTGCTGCGGGCCGAGCGCCATTCGCGCAAGCTGCGGACCGGCCATTTGCGGGGCAACCGGTTCGTGCTTCGGTTGCGCGAGGTGCGGGGCGACTTCGCTGCGGCAGGCGAGATCCTGGAAGCGATCCGCGCCGCCGGGGTGCCGAACTACTTCGGTACACAACGCTTCGGCCGCGACAACCTGCGGCGGGCTCGGGCATGGTTTGTGGAAGGACGCAAGCCACACGGGCGCAACCAGCGCAGCCTGTGGCTGTCGGCGGCCCGCGCGGCGATCTTCAACGCGGTCCTGGCGGAACGTGTGGCGCGCGGTGACTGGGATCGGCTGCTGCCAGGGGATGTCGCGAATCTGGAGGGGTCGGGGAGCGTGTTCGCGGTGCCTGCGGTGGACGCCGAGCTGGAGGCCCGCGTCGCGCGGCTGGATATTCACCCGACGGGCCCGCTGTGGGGGGCGGGCGAGCCCCTGGTGAGCGGCGCTGTGAGCGAGATGGAGGAGGCGGTTGCGATGCGTTATCCGCGGCTGGCTGCGGGTCTCGCGGAAAACGGATTGAAGGCGGCGCGGCGATCGTTGCGGCTGGTGCCTCGGGAACTCGAGTGGCAGCGCGACACCGACGGTCTGGAACTGCGGCTGGAGCTGGGCGCGGGGGAATATGCCACCAGCGTACTGGATGCGCTGATGTGCGCGCCGGAGGCGGATCCGACGGGGTGAGCCCCGGCGGGCGGAACCGGGTCAGCCGGAATGTTCGTGAACCCGGATGTTCCATGAATTCGCGTGATGATCGCGCAGGATATGGGCCGCACGGGGGATTTTCCGAAGGAGTGCCGTATGGGGCGATACGGCCGACTGAGGAAAATTCCCCGTGCGGACAAGAGACCCGCGAGGGCGCGTGCAATTCATGAAATATCCGGGTTAAGGCGCCGTTCGGCTCGCTCGGCGCGCTGTTCGGCCTCGATCCGGTCGGTGATGTCCTTCTGCACGCCGATGTAATACGTCAGTCGGTCCGCGTCGTTGAACACGGGTGTGAGCGAGAGTTCGTTCCAGAACAGGCTGCCATCCTTGCGGTAGTTGCGCAGGACCACACGGCAGGGGCG
>SKNJ01000128.1 GCA_007120575.1 Thioalkalivibrio sp. | reverse complement strand
TCGCTGGTGGGATCGGCCAACTGGGACCCGCGCAGCCTGCGCCTGAATTTCGAGCTCAACCTGGAGTGCTACGACGCCGCGCTCGGGGGCGAAATGACCGCGTGGGCCGACCGGTTGCGCGAGCGTTCGCATCGCCTGACGCTGGACGAGGTGCGGGCGCGGTCGCTGCCCGCGCAATTGCGCGACGGTGCGGCGCGGTTGCTTACGCCATACTTGTAGCGGCCCGGCGGTGGGGGCAAGTTCACGCGCGGGGGTCGCGCGGGCGCCGTTTCGCCTGCAGGGGGGCTCTCACGGTTCCGGGGGCTGGTCTCCCGGGGCGGGGGGATGGAAGGGTCGGGGGATCACGATGGACTTACGCCGGGGCGAGAGATGTGCGAGGGATGTGCTTTACTTGGAGGTATCGACAGTTCGCAGACGGGTGAGGGGGTATTCGGCATGACGGGTCTGCCCGAGGGTAGCCAGCATTGAACGGGCTTCTCGTGCCCGCGCTTTACCTGCTGGCGGGGCTTTGCGCGTATGCCACCGCCAGCCACCTGCTGCACGGCTGGCACAGCCCGCGGCGCCGCGAGCATCTGTTATTCGCAGCGATGTGCGTACTGATGATCGGGGCGGCGATCAGTGCCGCACGGGGGTATCAGGCCACCGACATCGCGACCTACGCCACCGCGCTGAAGGTCTATCTGGCATTGCTGGCGCCGTTCTACCTGCTGTTCGCCGCGTTTGCCGCCACCCATACCCGGACCCCGGCGCGACCCTTTCTGCTGGGGCTGACCCTGCTGATGATCGCGCTGTGGGTCGCGAACCTGTGGCTGCCGCACGGGTTGCAGTTCCGCGAGATCACCGGCCTGCGCGACTGGATCACACCGTGGGGAGAAACCGTCTCCCTGGCCACCGGGGAGACGAGCGGCTGGTTCGTGCTGGCGCTCGCGGCGCTGCTGACCGTGTTCGGGTTCGCGATCGTGGTACTGGTCCGCCACTATCGCCGGGAACGGCGCAAGGCCACGCTGTTCCTGCTGGGGGGGATTGCACTGTTTCTGCTGGCGACCGCGCAGGGCATGCTGGTGCGGCTGGGCCTGATCGACTTCGTGCCACTGGCGATTTTCGGCTATCTGTTCATGATCCTGGTGATGAGCCTGGTCCTGCACCAGGAGACCCAGCAGCGACTGCGCGACTCCGAACAGCGATTTCGCGGGATGGTGGAACAGGCCCCGATGGGGATCCAGGTCCTGAGCCCTTCGGGGGTGGTGCGCCAGGTCAACACGGCCTGGGAGCAGATGCACGACCGCTCGCGTGCGGACGCGATCGGGCGCAACGTCCTGGAACAGCCGGACGCGATCGAGGCGCGGATCGCTCGGCAGATCCGCACGGCCGCCGACGGCATCCCGGCCACCATCGACCCCCTCCCCTACCAGCCGCGCTCCGACGACGACGGCCCGGACGGGCACTGGATGCAGGGCTGCGTGTACCCGCTGCGGGACGCCGGTACCCGCGTGCAGGACGTGGTCGTGGTACAGGAGGATGTCACCCTGGCGCGGCGCGGCGAGGACGCCCTGCGCATGCTGGCGCAGGGGATCCGGACGGACACCCGGGAGCGCTTTTTCCAGCTGCTGGTGCAGCAGCTCGCCGAGGTGTTTCCGGCGGACTTCGCGCTGGTCGGCAAGCGTGCCCCGGATGCGCCGGACCATATCGACACCATGGCCCTTTGCGCGCAGGGCGAGATCCTGCCCAACTTTCGCTACGAACTGGCGAAGAGTCCCTGCGAAATCGTAATGAACGAGGGAATCTGCGTGTTCCCGGACGAGGTCCAGATGCTGTTTCCGGAAGATCACATGCTGGGCGACATGGCGGCGCGCAGCTATCTCGGCGCGCGCATGTTCGACAGCAACGGCAACGATCTGGGCCATATCGCGATGGTGAACCGCTATCCCCTCAAGGAGGTTCGGCAGGCCACCGAGATCCTGCGGATCTTCGCGCAACGCGCGGCTGACGAGCTCGAGCGCCTGGAACGCGAGGAGAACATCCGCGAGCTCGCCTACCAGGATTCGCTGACCGGCCTGGCCAACCGCACCCAGTTGCACGACTCCCTGGTGCAGGACCTGGACATCGCGCATGCCGATGGCCAGCACGGGGCGTTGATCCTGATCGACCTCGACCACTTCAAGACCATCAACGACGCGCTCGGGCATGCGGTCGGAGATACCGTGCTGGCCGCAGTCGCCGACCGGCTGCGCGCGCACGCCCCCGAACAGGCCCTGGTGGCACGCCTGGGCGGAGACGAGTTCGCGGTACTGATCCACCCGCGAGCCTGCGCTCGGGAAGCACTCGAGGACACAGTGGCCGAACACGCCACCCAATTGCTCGAGGCGCTGGAGCATCCCGTGGTCATCGACGAACGCACCTTCGGCGTGGGCGCCAGCCTGGGTTGCGTGCTGTTCCCGGATGCCGGACAGACCGCCGCGGATGCCCTGCGCCATGCGGACATCGCGTTGTACCAGGCCAAGCGCGCCGGCCGCGGCGGCGTGCAGTTCTACCGCGACGCGCTACAGGACGCGGCCCATGCCCGGCTGCAGATCGAGGACGGCCTGCGCCAGGCGGTAACGCGCGAGCAGCTCCACCTGCACTACCAGCCACAGTTCGATCGCGATGGCCGCATCATCGGGGCCGAGGCCCTGCTGCGCTGGAAGCATCCGGAGCTGGGGGATGTCGCGCCGGGGCTGTTCATCCCGGTGGCGGAGGAAACCGGCCTGATCCACGGCATTGGCAACTGGGTGCTGGATCATGCGCTGGCGACCCTGCGGCAGTGGCGGCACACCGGGAAACCCGTACCGCCCCGGCTGGCGATCAACATCTCGCCATGGCAACTGGCCCGGCCCGATTTCGTGGAACAGGTCCAGGGGCGCGTGCGCGCGCACGGCGTGGACCCGAGGACGATCGTGCTGGAGGTCACCGAATCGGGGCTGCTGCGTGATCTGAGCGACGCGGTCGCCAAGCTGGGCGCATTGCGCGCATTCGGGATGCGCGTGGCGCTGGACGATTTCGGCACCGGATACTCGTCGCTGGCCTATCTGCGCGACCTGCCGGTGGACGAACTCAAGATCGACAAGTCGTTCGTCGACGAACTGCTGGAGGGGGGCGACCGCACCCTGATCGAAAACATCGTGGATATCGGCCGCAACATGGACCTGGACGTGATCGCGGAGGGCGTGGCCCACGAGCAACAATTGCAACAGCTGCTTGAACTCGGCTGCACCCGCTTCCAGGGTTTCCTGTTCTGCTGGCCAGTCCCCGCGGAGCAGCTCCACCGCAAGATGAACGAGGCCCCTGCCTGAGGCCCCTGCCGCTCAGTCGCCAGTACCGGTCCGGGGTGGGTCTGCCTGCAGGCCACAGCCCAGCGGTGCCCGCCCGCGGCCATCGCGCCCGTGGCCATGCCGGGTCCCCTCGTCGAGTTCCGCGAATAGCGTGACCCGGCTGCCGCCCTCCTGCTTGGACCGGTACATCGCCCGATCGGCGCGCTGCAGCAGGGTGTCCGCGTCGTCACCATCCTCGGGATAGATTGCCGCCCCCAGACTCAAGCCGATCCGCACCGACTCGTAGTTGACCTCGACCGGCTCCTCGAACAGGTCGATCAGTTTCAGGCAGATCCCGTACACCGCACCGGAGTCCTGGACGTTCTCCAGCAGCAGCACGAACTCGTCACCACCCACCCGGGCGACCACATCGCTCTCGCGCACACCCTCGCGCAGGCGCTGGGCCACCGCCACCAGCACCACGTCGCCGGCGTCGTGTCCCATTCGATCGTTGATCGGCTTGAAACCGTCCAGGTCGCAGACGACCAGCGCAACCCGGCCCGTGTTGCGCTCGGCGCGCCGCAATGCCTGAGCCAGGTGTTCGTGCAGCAGGCTGCGGTTCGACAGGCCAGTCAGAGAGTCGTGATGAGCCTGGTGCCAGAGCCGTTCCTGCGAGGCCTTCTCGCGGGTGATGTCGCGTACCATGCCCAGCACCTCCAGCGGCCGGCCGGCGGCGTCGCGCTCGATCTCGCCCTCGACCCGCAGTTCGCGCACCCCGCCATCCGACCGGACCACGCGATGCTCCACCCGATACAGCGGCTCGCTGGCCAATGCCTGGTTAATGGTGCGCCGGACCCGCGTGCGGTCCTCCGGGTGTACCGCATGCAGGTAGGCCTCGAACCCCGCCTCGGTACGCTCCGGATCCAGCCCCAGCAGTTCGAACACGTTGGCCGACCACTGCAGGCGGTCGTCCCGAATATTCCATTCCCAGTAGCCGGCCCCGGCGATGCGTTGCGCCGCCTCGAGGCGTTCGGAGGCCTCTTCCAGCTCGGCGGTGCGCCGGGCCACCGCGGCCTCCAGCCCGATCTGGGTCTCGCGCAGGCGCGCCTCGACCCGCTGGCGCTGGATCAGCTCCGTCTGCAATGCAACGTGATCGCGGCGAATCCGGCGGCGCACCCGGAAACCGACGAACACAATCAACAGCATGGCCACCCCGGTGGTCGCCAGCATGGCACGCTGGGTCCGCTCATGGCTGCGCGCGAACGCCGCGACCGCCCGGGCATTGTCACGCTCGAAGGCCTGCAGGATCCGCTCCATCTGTGCCAGCACCTGCTCCTGGACCGGCATCGCCTCGCTGTACAGGCGGGCGATGGCATCGTTGCGCCCCCCGACCAGGGCCAGATCGACGATCTCCGACAGGATCGGCGCCCCCTCCCCGGTCAGTTCCCGCAGATCTTCCATCAGCGTGACTTCGTCCGGACCGCCGACCAGGGCCTCCACTTCCGCGCGCGCCATGACGAAGTATTCGGCCAGCTCGCGGAACTCGCGGTGATAGCGATCCTGCAGCACCCGATCCTGGGCGCTGATGACCAACGCCGCGCGCAGCATCCGCTCGCGCACCAGGCTGCGCATGCGGTGCACGCTGTCCACCTTCTGCACGTATTCCTCGGTAAGGGCCTCGATCTCCTGCTGCAGTTGCTGCACGCGCTGCCAGCCGGTCCAGGCGACGGCCGCGACCAGCACCAGCACGACCAGGAAGGCGCCGGTAATATCGGGGGTGCGGGGACGCGAAGACATGGACGGGGGACGTCGTCAGCGCGGCGGCGCGTCGGACGACTCGGCCTCGTCAACCGGCAAGCGTAATAGCGGCCTGCTCTCCATGCTGCCCCCTTGCAAACCATGGTATGGCCTATGACAACCTGCGAGCGTGCCGCGAGATGACATCAAATACAAGGAGTGACAGCCAGGCGAGCCCCTTCCCGGCACCAGAACAACCGCGCGCTTCGCTGGAGCCGGTGTATCTCGCCGCACACTACATCGTCGAACTGCCGGAAGGACCGGTGACCCTGCGGCCCGGCACGCCCGCCCCGGCGTTCGCAACCCGGCTCCACAACGAGGGCTGCGCGAGTGCAACCCTGCTGACCGCGTTCAACCCTGGCAGCCGCCCGCTGCCCGACCACGCGAACACGGAGCGGGCGGAACAACTCGAGCGGCGCGTGGCGCAATCCGGACTGCGTGCCTGGCCGACGACCCACCGCGATCCGGAGGGTCAGTGGCCCGACGAACACGGGTTGTGCATTCTGGATCTGCCAGCGGAGCAGCTCGACGCCTGGCTGACCGAATTCGCCCAGAACGCCGCGGTGGTTGTGCATCCCCCCGCGCCGCCGCGCCTTGCATGGCACCCGCACCTGCGCCACGACTGAGCCGCCGTTCCGCCGGCAAGGCCGGCCCCAGCCGCAGGCACTTGCGCCGGTAATGGCTAGGCCCGGTTCGGCATCCGGTGTTTACGGTGCCTTCGGTCCCACGTCCTGCCTGGCGCTGACTCGCCAGCGCGCCGCGCCCGTTTTTGATCAACAACGGGCTTTCTTGTGTGCGCAAGAAAGTAACCAAAGAACGCACCCGACGATTCGCCCGGGGACCTTGCGGAGGACGCGCCAGGCCGGCGGCGCCGAACTCGCTGCGCTCAGACATGCGGCGCCCCGTGTCCATTTTGAATCGTCCGGCCTGCCACGCCCTCCGCAAGGGGCGAATAAACGGGAGGCGAAGGTCCAGACAGACGGCGTCCCCGCGCCCCTGCACAACATCGGCCCCAATGGCGGGCACGCCCCCGGCGCCCGCTCCGCGGGCGCGGCACGCGAGGGCCGCAGGTCCAGTGTGCCGACAAGGCCGGAGCGCCCGGCTCACATCCACAGGCAATGCCTACGGGATCGCGATTGTCTTGACCTTCGCGCCCCGTTTGTCGCGCCGAGTGGAGAGGGCTTTCGCGGGAAGAGAGGCGCCGCATGTCTGAGCGGAGCCGAAGGCGCAGCGAGTTCGGCGCCGCCCGCGAAAGCCCTCGCAACGAGGGAAACCCCGGCCCGCACAGCGGGCCGGGGTCGCGGCAGTCGGGTGTGTTTCTTGGTTACTTCTTTGCACAAGCAAAGAAGTAACTCGCGGCGCGCTGGCGAGTCAGCGCCTGGCAGGACGTGGGATCGAAGGCACCGTAAACACCAAGGCCAACTCCAGGTCCAGCCACTATCGGCGCAGGGCGTCAGACCGAAGGCACCGTAAACACCAAAGTCGGATCCAGGTCCAGCCACCATCAAGGCCCGAGGCACCGGAGGGCGCACCGGGCCCGGCCGCCCGCGGCTCAGAGCGGCAACCGCCCGCCCGCGCCCACCGCAACGGTGACCAGCCCGATCAGAGTATTGATCCCGACCAGGATCCGGATCTGCCCGAGACGGCGCAGCCCCTCGGCCTGATCGTCGGCCGCAATCGCCTGGCGCATGCGCCGATACGGCGCGAACACCACATGGGCGAAGATCGCCATCATGACCAGGCCCAGCAGCAGCATGGTGTGCACGCTGGGGTGCACGTCCCCCAGGCCGCCAAACACACCGAAGATCAGGTAGAAGCCGGTGACCAGGATCACCGCAATCGCTATCCAGACCCAGAAAAAGAACCGGCCGAGCACATCCTCCCAAAGCCGGAGACGAACCGGCCCCTCAAGCTGCTGCCCGGCCACCGGCCGCAGCACCATGTAGGCGAAGAACATCCCGCCGACCCAGATCACTACCGCCAGCACGTGCAGCACGTTCGCCAGTGCATATCCCGTCATCGTTCGCTCCCCGTTTCCGCTGCGTTATTTCGGTTTCGAGGGAGACGGACGCCTCCCCGGGGGCGCAGTGTAGCGGGCGCCGCCCCGGCCTGCCGAACCCCCGGCATTGCGCAGGTGGAAAGCCCCTGGCCTGGCGCCCCCGGCACCCGCCATCGATGCACGCCAGGCTTGTTTCTAGCCCGGAT
>SKNJ01000313.1 GCA_007120575.1 Thioalkalivibrio sp. | reverse complement strand
CGAGAACATCATTGATGTCGACATCGCGGTGCAGTATCGCGTCCTCGATCTGGTGGACTTTCTGTTCAATGTGCGTCGCCCGGACACCACCGTGAACCAGGTGATGGAATCGGCGATCCGCGAGCGGGTGGGCAAGAGCGACCTGGAATTCATCCTCGGCGAGGGGCGTGGCGAGATCGCCCAGTCCTCGCGGGTAGTGATGCAGGAGAACCTGGATTCCTACGGGGCCGGCATTATCGTGACCGCCGTGTCCATGCAGCAGGCCCAGCCGCCGGAACCGGTGCAGGAGTCGTTCGCCGACGCCATCCGGGCGCGTGAGGACGAGGTGCGCTTCCGCAACGAGGCCGAGGCCTATGCCAACGGGGTGATCCCGCGGGCCCGCGGGCGCGCCGCGCGCATCATCGAAGAGGCAGAGGGCTATCGCGATCAGGTGATCGCACGTGCCGAGGGGGATGCCTCGCGCTTCGACCAGTTGCTGGTCGAGTACCGCCAGGCGCCCGGGGTAACCCGCGATCGTCTGTACCTGGAGGCGGTCGAGGCCGTGCTCGAGGGTTCGAACAAGGTGGTGCTGGACATTGGCAGCAGCAACAACCTGATGATGCTGCCGCTCGATCAGTTGCTGGGCGGCCAGGCCGGTCGCGCGAATGGCGACGACATGCCGACCCCGCAGCCGCTGGGTACCAGCCGCGATATCTTCCGTGATTCCCCCGGTACCACGGGTAACACGTCGGGTCGTCCGAATCCCTCCGTTCAGCGTTCGCGGGAGGTGCGCTAATGTTGCGCATAGCAGGTATTGTCGTCGTCGTGATCGGTATCCTGGTCGTCCTGTCGACCTACACCGTCGACGAGCGCGAGCGGGTCATCAAGTTCGCCCTCGGGGAGATCCGCGAGGTGGATCCGGAACCTGGTCTGCATTTCAAGTTCCCGCTGATCCAGAACGTCGAGAAGTTCGATGCCCGGATCATGACCCTGAATATCCCGCCGGACCGGTTCCTGACCTCCGAGGCGAAGAACATCATCGTGGACTTCTACGCCAAGTGGCGGATCGATGATGTCGGCCAGTTCTACCGTGCCACGCGGGGCGATGAACGCCTCGCCGAGGAGCGTCTGGCGCAGATCCTGCGCGATGGCATGCGAAACGAATTCGCGCGTTATGAACTGCAGGATGTGGTCGCCGGCGAGCGCATCACGATCATGGGCGCGGTGCGTCAGAGCGCGCTGGAGACCGCCCTGGAGCTGGGTATCAACCTCGTCGACGTGCGCATCCGGCGCATGGACCTGCCCGAGGAGGTCTCGGAGTCGGTGTACGAGCGCATGCGCGCCGAGCGCCAGCGCGTTGCCCAGGACTTCCGTGCGCGCGGCCAGGAGGAGGCCGAACGTATCCGTTCGCGGGCCGACCGTGACCGCACGGTGATTCTGGCGAATGCCTATCGCGACTCCGAGGAGATCCGCGGGACCGGGGACGCGCAAGCGACCGAGACCCTGGGCCGCTCGTTCGGCGCGGACGAGGAATTCTTCCGCTTCTACCGGAGTCTGCTGGCCTACCGTGCGAGCATGACCGGTGAAAACACCACCTACGTAATGGAACCGAGTTCGGAGTTCTTCCGGTTCTTCAACTCCCCCGAGGGGAGCGGACCGGCCCCGACCGTTCGCCCCTGAGCGAGCCTCGGACGAGGATGCGGCCCCTGGAAAGAACGGGTCGGGGTGTCCGCGCTGGATTGGGCCCGGAATGTGTCCGGGCCCATTTCGTGAGCGGGGATCGGGGCTCGCAGGCGGATCGGCGCCGCGGTGGATCCAGTTACTGAATGCAGACAGGGACGAAATGACGCAACCGAACCGCTGGCTATTGCCGGATGGCCTGGACGAGGCGCTGCCGCCCGCGGCACGCCGCCTGGAGGCCCTGCGGCGGCGCGTGCTGGACCAGTTCGATGCCTGGGGCTATGACCTGGTGATGCCGCCGCTGGCCGAGTATCTCGAGTCATTACTGACCGGCGCCGGTCACGCACTGGATCTCCAGACCTTCAAGCTGACCGATCAGCAGACCGGGCGGTTGATGGGCGTGCGCGCCGATCTGACCCCGCAGGTCGCGCGCATCGATGCCCACCGCATGCATGTCGAAGGGGCCAATCGTCTGTGCTATGTGGGCGCCACACTGCGCACCCGCGCCGATGACTGGTCGGGTTCGCGCAGTCCGTTGCAGGCTGGCGCCGAACTGTTCGGACACGATGGCCTGGACAGTGATCTGGAGATCATCCGCCTGATGCTCGCGACCCTCGCGGCCTGCGATGTCGAGTCGCCCAGCATGGACCTCGGGCACGTGGGCATTTATCGTGCCCTGGCGCGCGACGCGGGGCTGGACGCCCTGCAGGAGCAGGTATTCTTCGATCAACTCCAGCGCAAGAGTGTCCCGGAGATCGAGGATACCCTGGCGCAGTGGGAGGCCGGGGGGCTGGGTGCCGCGGCCGCACGCCGGCTGCGCGCGTTGGTGGATCTGAACGGCGATCCGTCCGTGCTGGCGACCGCGCGCGAGGCCCTGGCCGGGGCCCCGGTCGAGGTCGAGGCGGCGCTGGATCACCTGCAGGCCATGAGCGAGGCCCTCGCGGAGACTGAGCGCGTTCTGGATCTGCACCTGGACCTGGCGGAGCTGCGCGGTTACGCCTACCACACCGGTTTGGTGTTCGCGGCGTTCGTGCCGGCCTCCGGGCAGGCGATCGCGCGGGGTGGGCGCTACAATGACATCGGCCACGTGTTCGGCCGGGCGCGTGCGGCCACCGGATTCAGTACCGATCTGCGCGAGCTGGCGCGCCACGCGCCCGCCACGGAGACGGTCGGTGCGCGCCAGGTGATCATGGCGCCGGCAGGAACGGACGCGGCCCTCGAGGCCGCAATCGCGGATCTGCGCGCGCGCGGTGCACGCGTGGTGCGCGACCTCGGGGAGACACCGGGCAATGCAGCCCCGAACGCCCGCCTGGAATGGCACGCGGGGGAATGGACGGTAGTGGAGCACTGAATCGATGGGACGTTTCGTAGTCGTACTGGGCAGTCAGTGGGGTGACGAGGGCAAAGGCAAGATCGTCGATCGCCTGACCGAGGATGCTGCCGCCGTGGTCCGGTTTCAGGGCGGGCACAATGCCGGGCATACGCTGGTCATCGACGGCGAGAAGACCGTGCTGCATCTGATCCCCTCGGGGATCCTGCGCGAGGGCGTCGAGTGCATGATCGGCAATGGTGTGGTGCTCTCGCCGGACGCCCTGATTACCGAGATGGACGAGTTGGAGGCCCGCGGTGTGCCGGTGGCCGAGCGCTTGCGTCTGTCGGAGGCGGCGCAGCTGATCCTCCCGTACCACGTGGCGCTGGATCACGCGCGCGAGAAGGCGCGTGGCAAGGCCGCGATCGGGACGACCGGCCGCGGCATCGGGCCGGCCTACGAGGACAAGGTGGCGCGCCGGGGTCTGCGGCTGGCCGACCTGTTCCATCGCGAGCGCCTGGCCGCGAAGCTCGGCGAGGTGATGGACTATCACAACTTTGCGCTGAGGCACTATTTCAAGGCCCCGACCGTCGATTTCCAGGAGGTCCTGGACCAGAGTCTGGAGCAGGCCGAGCGGCTGCAGCCCATGGTGGCCGACGTTGCCGGGCGGCTGCACCAGTTGCGCGCCCAGGGCCGTGACGTCATGTTCGAGGGGGCTCAGGGCACTCTGCTGGATATCGACCACGGGACCTATCCGTTCGTTACGTCGTCGAATACCACTGCCGGGGGCGCCGCCACCGGCTCTGGTGTGGGGCCGCGCGATTTCGACTACGTGCTGGGCATCACCAAGGCCTACACCACCCGGGTCGGGGCCGGGCCGTTCCCGACCGAACTGTTCGATAACATGGGCGAACACCTGGCGCGGCGTGGCAATGAGTTTGGTTCCACCACCGGACGGGCGCGGCGTTGCGGCTGGTTCGATGCGGTGGCACTGAAACGGGCGGTGGAGATCAACAGCATCAGCGGCCTGTGCATGACCAAGCTGGACGTGCTGGACGGGCTGGAGAACGTGCAGGTCTGCGTCGGCTACCAGTGTGATGGCCGACCGGTGGAGGTGCCGCCGTCGGGGGCCGAGGCCTACGAGGCCTGCACGCCGGTGTACGAGGAGATGCCGGGCTGGCAGGAGTCGACCGTCGGCGTACGCGAATACAGCAAGCTTCCGGGTAACGCGCGGCGCTACCTGGAGCGTCTTTCGGAGGTCGTCGGCGTGCCGATCGACATGATCTCGACCGGGCCCGACCGCGACGAGACCCTGGTGATGCGCGATCCCTTCGACAGCGAATGAGGGACACGCGGTCGGTTGCGGGTGTTTGCTACGCACACAGCACCGTGGCGCCCGGATTGGCGTCGGTGTGGAGAATCGCTTGGCTGGACACTGCAGGAAGGAAAAAATGGTGCCGAGGAGAGGACTTGAACCTCCACGGGGTTACCCCCACTAGCACCTGAAGCTAGCGCGTCTACCAATTCCGCCACCTCGGCACGAGGTCGGACCTTGAGGGTCCTGCGCTTCAGGAGCGCGCAATATAGTTCGCGGACCGGGGCCTGTCAACGCCTGTCCATGTCCACAATTCATCGCGGCTTCCCCCATAATCGGGGGCCGCTCGCCGCCCGGGTTGCCGAAGCGATTGCCCCGGGACGCGAACACGACCATTACACGAGTTCATTGAATGCCAAGTAACCGCCGCAACAAGCCCACAGACCCGAATTTCGAGCGCGAGGCGCAGAAATACGACAACCCTATCCCCAGCCGTGAGTTCATCCTCGAGATGCTCCAGGCCGCGGACAATCCCCTGTCCTACGACGAGATCGCCGAGCGTCTGGAGATCGACGACGATGATCGGCTCGAGGCCCTGCGCCGTCGCCTGAAGGCGATGGAGCGTGACGGCCAGGCCCTTTGCAACCGACGCGGCGCCTACCTGCCGGTCAATCAGGAAGACCTGATCCGCGGTCGCGTGATTGGTCATCCGGACGGTTTCGGTTTCCTGGTGCCGGACGAACAGGATGACGACTTGTTCCTGTCACCCAAGCAGATGCGCGGGGTATTCCATGGGGATCGCGCGCTGGCGCGGGTCATGGGCGTGGACCGGCGCGGCCGGCGCGAGGGCGGGATCGTCGAAGTCCTGGAGCGCAATACCACCCAGGTGGTCGGGCGTCTGAAGATCGAGGACGGGGTCGGCATCCTGACCCCGGACAACAAGCGCATCACCCATGAAATCCTGGTGCCGCCGGACGGTCTGGGCGAGGCCGAGGACGACCAGATCGTGGTCGTGCGCATCCGTGAATCCGCTTCACGCACGGCGCGCCTGCGCGGGGACGTGCAGGAGGTTCTTGGCGAGCACATGGCGCCGGGCATGGAGATCGACATTGCGATCCGCGCCCACGGTCTGCCCCACGAGTGGCCGGACGAGGTTACGGCGGCCGCCGACGAGCTGGGCGCCGAGGTGGCCGAGGCGGACAAGAAGGGCCGCCTGGACCTGCGCGAGAAGCCGTTTGTCACCATCGATGGCGACGATGCCCGTGACTTCGACGACGCCCTGTACTGCGAGCCGGAAGGGAAAGGCTGGCGGTTGTGGGTCGCGATCGCCGACGTCTCGCATTACGTCCAGCGCGATGCGGCCCTGGATCGCGAAGCGCGCATCCGCGGGACGTCCGTGTACTTCCCGAACAATGTGATCCCGATGCTGCCCGAGGCCCTGTCCAATGGCCTGTGCTCGCTGAATCCGAATGTGGATCGGCTGAGCATGATCTGCGAGATGGAGATCGGCGCACGCGGGGCACTGAAGAACTATCGCTTCCACGAGGGCCTGATCCGCTCGCACGCTCGCTTGATCTACGAGGATGTCGCCGCGCTGCTCGATGGCGACACCGCGCAGCGTGAGCAGAATGCGCACGTGGTGCCGCATCTCGAGACGCTGCACCAGGTCTTCAAGGCCCTGCACGCGGCGCGCAATCGCCGTGGCGCAATCGATTTCGACACCACCGAGACCAAGATCGTCTTCGGCGAGGATCGCAAGATCGAGAAGATCGTGCCGACCGAACGCAATGATGCGCACCGCCTGGTCGAGGAATGCATGATCATGGCCAACGTGGCCGCCGCGCGCTTCTTGAAGAAGCACAAGGTGCCGGCGCTCTACCGGATCCATGACCAGCCACCGGCGGACAAGATCGACGACCTGCGCGACTTCCTCAATGGAGTGGGTCTGAGCCTCGGCGGCGGCGCCGAACCGAGCCCCGCGGATTACACGGCGGTTTTGAAGGCGGCGCGTCAGCGCAGCGATCAGCAACTCATCCAGACCGTGCTGCTGCGCTCGTTGAGCCAGGCGGTGTACGCCCCGGAACTGGACGGACACTTCGGCCTGGCGCTGGACGATTACGCTCACTTCACTTCGCCGATCCGGCGCTACCCGGATCTGCTGGTGCATCGTGGTATTCGTCACGTGCTGCGCAAGGGCAGCGGCAAGGCGTTCCCGTACTCGAATGGCGACATGGAGCAGCTGGGCGAGCATTGTTCGATGGCCGAGCGTCGGGCCGATGACGCCACCCGCGACGCGGTAGCCTGGCTGAAGGCCGAGTACATGCAGGACAAGGTCGGCGAGATCTTCCCCGGTGTGGTCTCCGGGGTCACCGGCTTCGGCCTGTTCGTGGAGATCAAGGACGTCTACATCGAGGGCCTGGTGCACGTCACCAGCCTGGACAATGACTTCTACCACTTTGATCCGGCGCGCCACAGCCTGACCGGTGAACGCGGCGGTCGGGTCTTCCGTATCGGTGATGAACTCCAGGTGCAGGTGGCGCGGGTCAGTCTGGATGATCGCAAGATCGATCTGGCCCTGGCCGAAGAACCGGGCAAGGCCCGGCCTTCGGATCCGCCGCCGAAGAAGCGCAGCCGCCGCAGCAAGCGCAAGGACGTCGACCCGGTCCAGCCGGAGCCGGAGGCCCCGGCCGAAGCCGTCCAGGATGATGCCGCGCCGAAGAAGAAGTCCGGTCGCAGCCGGAAGCGCAAGGAGGCCGAGCCGGTGCAGCCGGAACCCACGGCCCCGGCCGAGCCGGTTCAGGACGATGCCCCGCCGAAGAAGAAGCGCCGCCGCCGGGGCGGTCGTCGGCGCGGCGGTAGTGGTGGCGATCGTAGTGAAAGTGGCGAAGCCGTGGCAGCCACGGACAACGCCCCGGAGCCTGGTAACGAGGCCGTTCCCGAGCCGACCCCCGAGGCCGATCCCGACGGGAACACGATCGTCGAGTCTGGTAACACCGGTAACACCGGTAACACCGG
>SKNJ01000221.1 GCA_007120575.1 Thioalkalivibrio sp. | reverse complement strand
CTCATGGGTGGTCCGCTCTGGGACGACACCGTGGCGCAGAAGACCGGGTGGAACCCCGAAGGCGAGACTCCGGTCCACGTCGGAACCTTCGAGGCCGCGTCGCATCGCGCGCTCGGAGAGGACCGTGCTCGGCAGGACTCTTCCGCGCCTGAGCGGGGGTATCGACCACGCGAAGACCTGATGGAGGTAGCTGGTACCCACCGAGAGGACATCGGGTTCGGTACGAGCAACCAAACCTCGGCGCAGATGCTCCCCTTTCGCGTGCGCGAAGAGTCGATGTTCAACACTCCGGGCATGGCGGTAAGTGACTCCTATGCGAACATCGCCTCAGGCGAGGGCGGGATGGAGTACGGGGATGCGTACGCCACCGAGCTTGTGCAGGCGGGGGTGGTCGAGGACGAGGACGCCATCGAGGGCATCTACTCCAGCATCGGCGGTGTTCCCGAGGAGCACATGCCCGAGACCATCGAAGAGACCGGTGGTCTCTACTACCGCAACGAGCACGAGGACCCTGGATCGATCTCGGCGATCGTGCCCACTGCGAAGGATCTCCAACATTGGCCCACCGAGGTGATGGAGCACAGCACGAACCCGGCACAGCGACGCACCGCGGAGTTCCTGCTCGGGCGGGGGTACTGATGAGCGCTGCCGACCACCTGAGCCAGTTGGAGTTCCCCGGCATGCCTCTGCGTGTCGACACCCCTGCCGCCGAGCAGGTCGATGACCTGGAGTCGAAGTTCGCAGCGAGTTACCCCACGGACGGTGCGCATCAGCCCCACCGGTGGGGGAAGGTGTCACCACTCGATGCCGACAACCCGATCTACCGACCGGATGCGTGGGCGACGCTCAGCACCACCATCGACCAGGATGTCTCCGCAGGGCGTTACGACACTACTCGCTCCGAGGAGTTCATCCCGCCCTGGCGCGCGATCAGCATGCAGGGCAGCATCAACCCTGACGCTGTCGAGCATCAGGTTCAGCACGCGGATCCCCTGAATCTCCGCGAGGACCCCGAGGTACACGCTGTCCAACAGGACGGCGAGGAGCATTACTTCGTGACCGAGGGCAACCACCGTACGCTCGCGGCGCAACGGCGGGGCCAGCTCCTGATGCCCGCCAACGTCGAGAGGATGGTCTGATGACGACGCCTGAAGCGCTCATCCAGCGCGTTCGTCTGGAGATGGCAGATCTCAAGCGACCCTTCTACGAGGTCGTGACCTCCTCAGGCGTCTCCAGGCTCGATCTCCAGGCCGAGAACCTGGAGTCGGTCTTCCTGTACCCCAAGGATTCTCCGGGCGACCTGATCGATCCAGAGACCTACTCCGCGGACAACGCCGCGGGGCGGATCTTCTTCGAGAACCCTCCGGCGCACGGGACGATGCTCGTGGCTGAGGGCGAGTCCTCGCACCTGTTCAGCGATGAGGAGTTCGAGGTCTTCGTGGACTCGGCCTTCGCGAAGCACACCAACAGCCGCAACCCTTCGATGAGCTACGCGAACCTCCCGCCGGTGGAGGAGCACCTCGTCGCGATCTTGGCGAAGATCGAGGCGCTGTGGGTCCTGCTGACGAGCGCGGCCTACGACATCAACATCCACGCACCTGAGGGGATGTTCGTCCCCCGGGCCCAGCGCTACCAGCAGTTGCGCGAGCTTCTGCAGATGACTGAGGCGCAGTACAAGGAACTCTCGAACGCGCTCGGGGTCGGGCTCTACACCGTCGAGATGTTTAACCTTCGGCGGGTGTCGCGCCTCACTGGGCGGTACGTGCCCATCTACCTCGACCGCGAGATCGACGACACGCGGCCCGCGCAGCGGGTGTTCCCCGAGATCTCACCAATGGGGGGCGAGGTGCCGGAGACGACTGGTGTGAGTCACACGCTGCAGCTCTACCAGGGCCGCAGCTTCGAGAAGGTGCTCGAACTCTTCGAGGACGACACCGAACACACACTCACGGTTGACGATGAGTTCGAGGTCTCGGTCTTCAGGACGAAGTTCGCGTCGCATCGTGGGCGCGAAGTCATTCCGCAGTTCGAGCTGGAGAAGACCTCGACGACGGTCATCCTGCGCATGAGCGCTGAAGACACAGCTCGCCTGGCGGCGACGGGATCCTACGTCTGGACCGTTATCTGGCGGCGCGACGACGCCGAGATCACGCGACTTGAGGGTACGTTACTCGTGGAAGAGGGCTACCCCCTGAAGAGCCCTCACATCAAGATCACCTAGCTAGGAGGCAGTTCCCATGGCCGTCGCGTACAGCGAGACCCTGCGTCACAACCGACTCGATGAGATCACGGCTGCCGTTGGTAGTTCGGGTCTGCTTCGAATCTACGATGGAAGCCGCCCGGGGTTCGGTGGCACCGCCACGAACTTGCTTGCGGAGTTCACTCTCGCGGATCCGTTCGCACCGGGTGCCACCGGGGGAGACCTTTCCCCGACCTTGCCCTCGGACGTGACTGCCGGTGCCTCGGGCACCGCGACGTGGTTCCGCGTCCTGCAATCCGACGGCACGACCACCGTGATGGACGGCGACGCTGGCGAAGCTGCTGCCGATCTCATCCTCAACGATGCAGCCATTGTTGAAGGTGGAACGGTGTCAGTGACCGGCTGGACGATCACGCACGGCAACGCCTGAAGTTGAGGCGTATAGCGACGTCTTGAATGGCACCGTTCGTCTGGCGATAGGCGCTTTGGGATTCGACCGTCTGGTGGTGTCGAAGCCGCAGAGGACAACACGACATGACTTACGAAGGTCCGCGAGAGCTGATCTGACGGGAGGTTGAGCCAGTGACGAGCTTCAGCCTCGACTTCTCTGCGCTCACTGTAGGGCCTGGCATTCCGTCGGGCTTTACGTGGCTGCGCAATCCCGGTAGTGAAGTAGTTGAAGTTCTTGAGGATGCTGCCTACCTCGATGGCAAGGCCATCCGGGTCTACCACACTGGCAACGACGACTGGCGTGCCCTCGGTATCGACGCGGTCGACATCCCCGCAGGTGACGACTTCGATATCGTCTGGCGCGTGCGGAACATCTCGGGCTATTCGGGTTCTTCGCAGTGGGCAGAAGGCATGTTCGCTCGGTTCGACCCTGCCGCAGGTACTTCTGGCCGCTTCCTCGGGGGATATGGCTACACCAACTCCACTATCACGATGGCGCGTTCTGGTGAGACGTCAAGCAACTGGTCGCACATCGCTGGGAGTGACTTCTCGGCTCACGATAGGAACGGTGGAACGACCGATTGGCACTGGTTCCGGTTCCGTGCGGTGGGTGGTAGGTACAAGCTCGTTTCGTCTAGGAGCGAAGCTGACATCATGCTCGACGGCAACGGTGAACCTGTCGTTGGGTGGGATGCGGACGTTGCTTATGCCTGGGACCCGTCCGTATCGTCGGCGGTCGGGTTCACGTTCTGGCGAGACCAGTCCCGTGCTGACAACGTCTACGACTACATCGAAGTGGCATGGGGGACGGGCAACTATGCCTCTCCCCCCATGTCTGAGCCGCCGTGGACGATTGAGACCACCGTAATTGGTGGGGGGTCTATCCAGTTGGACCCTGACCAAGTTGACTACGCTGACCAGACTGTTGTCGAAGTTACTGCCATCCCCGACCCCGGATTCGTCTTCGTCGAGTGGTCGGGTGACCTTAGCGGCGGTGACACGACTAAGTTCCTCACGATGGACAGTGACAAGTCCATCACTGCATCATTCAGTGACGAGTCGGTACATCTTTATGACTTCGGCGAGGATACGGTCGGGGTGTTGCCGAGCTACATGGCGGAAGCATGGGAACCTGCTGGCATAACTGTCATAGAGTCTACGTGGGCTGATAACGGGCGAGCGCTACAGATACCCAGCTATGCGAGCAATAGTTTCCGTGGCGCGGTGTTCTCGGAACTTGGTGAATTAGGCGATGTCGAGGTCTTTGCCAGGATGCGGGAGATAGGCACCCGCAGCAATAGCCATTGGGGTTCAGGCATCATCGCACGGGTGAGTGGTGCAGCGGGGAATGAGAATGCACATCTTGTATTCTCTCGGAACACCACTAGCAACCTTCAGGTTGCAAGACTCAATGGGGGCGCGTTCGATTGGTCTGAATTTACAGGGATAAATGATACTGCATTCTTCCTACGAGTACGTTTCGTAGGTGATACTGCTACAGGTCGTATCTGGGCTGACGGTACAGCCGAACCGGCAACGTGGCAGTTTGAGGATCACATATATCCTTCCCCTACGTTTGCAACCGGGACTGTAGGAGTCGGGCGGTTCTTCCAGTCAACAACTACCGAAATCGACTATATCCAGATTCAGCCACTAGGAGCAGAAGAGCCCCCCGCCGAACTTCGCATCATGGCGACAGGGGACTCCATCACGCGGGGGATGGGCGATGATTCGCAGAACAAGTACACCTATCGCTGGTTCTTACATCAACACCTTGTGGCACAGTCCGTTGATTTCGACATGGTGGGGCCATTCGTTGATGGTTCTACGGACCTGGGAACCTGGGATCGTGACCATTACGGGGTCGGCGGCTGGACCATCGGTCAGGTAGCCAATGACATTGCCGCGAGGGTGACCACCTACGAACCGGACATCTTGACGGTCATGATCGGCATCAACGACATCGGCAGCTCTGGCACCCCCGACATCGCCCAGATGATCGTCAGTTACGAAGCGCTCATCGACAACGCCCGGAGCGCGAAGGCTGACGTCAAGATGTTGGTCGCCAGGATCCCACCACGCGCTTTGTCACGAGATGTGTACGTGGACGACTTCAACGACCAGCTAGTGGCGCTGGTGCAGTCCAAGACGACCGAGGTCTCTCCTCTGTACATCGTCGACGCCAACCTGGGCTTCATCAACGCAACGCATAACTACGACGACCTGCATCCCAACATCCTGGGGGAGGAGCGGCAAGCCATCCGCTTCGTCGACGGGCTGTTCGAGTACTTCGCTATCGGCGCGTACTACGAGTCGCCTGCCACCCTAACGCTCGTTGAGCAGGACGGCGTCCTGAGCTGGGGGGCCGATCCTGAGCGTGCTGACGTCTATGACATCGAACATGACGCCAGCGTCGCCACGTCAGTGTCAGACCCGACCTACGACACTGCGGGGACTGCGGGTACCTACCGGGTCCGAGGGAGGCGTCTCGTATGAGCCTTCAAGGAGCATGGTCGAACCCGGTTGTTGTGGGCACGAGCGATGGCGCCGTCAATCCCTACGTCGAGAAGATCAAAGAGCACTCACCGTTGTTCGTGCTCGCCAACGAGTTCGCTGGCGGCGAGTGGAAGGACGAGTCAGGCAACGACCGGCACTTCATCAACGTTGGTTCATCACTGGTGACCTCGGGCGGTCCGGGGCCGTCACTGACGCACTACGTCGACCTCGACGGCGTCGATGACTACCTGGAGTTGGCGCATGAGGCTGCACTGACGCTGAGCAACCCGGCAACTATCGTGCTCTGGGTGTGGGTTGCGTCGGATGCGTCGCCGTCACATACGCACGCTTGCGCCTTGTCGAAAGGCGGGTCGGATTACGAGGTCAGGCATCCTGGGGACATAAGCAGCATCTCCTTCGCGCCAGAAGCCAGCTCCAGCGCGAATGAGTCGCTTCAGCACGGCGAGTGGGTGGCGGTCATTGCGTGGAACCGAGTCGACGACAGCACTCTCATCCGTGTCCGGCCTGCGTCGTCGGGATCGTGGTCACAGACCATCGCTGGAGCGCAACCGTTCGGGACGGCGACGAACCCGTTGCGCATCGGAGGGCGCGGGTCTGGTGATCGCCACTTCGACGGGCGGGTCGCAGGGGTAGCCATCCTTCCAGGCGCAGACCTGAGCCTAGAAGAGCATGATGCCATCTTCGACGCTGCGTTCGAGGAACCTGAAGAACTAGGTGACGCCTACCTCATCTTCCGGCGTACTCCACCGACGGGCGAACCGTTCGACCCGGAAGTAGATACACCTATAGCGACAGTGCCAAGCAATCAATTGACCTATGACGACGAAGGTATAGGCGAAGCTGAGTACGAGTATCAAGTGTTCGCTAGAAAGGTGGACTGATGTTGCATCGAGTCAGGGCACACATGCGGTTCACCGCTGCTAGTGGGTTGGCGACGTGGTGCCGCGACCAGATGGCAGTGCGTTACGGGCAAGCGGTGCATATCCGTCAGGGTGAACCTGCCGAGGAGACTCCGGTCAACGAGGTCACGGATGATGGTGACCAGCAGGTGTTCCGTTGCGACCTGCCGCTGATGGATGAGGCGGCTGCTGTCGATGCGGTGTCAACGTTGGGTGATGCGAACGTGCTGGGCCAGTCAGAATCTCATCCTGACCCCGACGGACCAGAACCATCATGGGTTGAGCATCATGAGTGCGACCATGCCGAAGATGTGCGTGACGGATGCGTAGTGGTCGAACGTCGTGAGGGGCCGTCGTGACCAACCCATTCGTCACCAAGGCACTATCTTTGCCCGGTGTCGTTGCGGTATGGGCGCAGTCGCGTGATGGGAGCGCCTGGCAAGACGACGGTGCGCTAGACCTTGATCTGACCGCGACCGGAGCAGTGTGGGAGACGGCCGGTGGCCCCGGTGATGCTCTGCCTGGCTACTGGCACATGGACGGGGTAGACGACACGCTGATGCGCCCGTCGGGTGATGATTCTGCCCTTGACTTGGGTGCTGCGGACGGATGGCACTGGCTGCTCGTGGTGGTGCGACGTCATGCCGACACAACCAGCTTCGGCCCGTCGGTCACCAAGGGCGACAACACCTATGCGCTGCGAGGAACAGCGGGGGGTGAGGGTACCCACGGGCAGGAGATACGTGGCGGTACGGGCGGCAATGTGACCAACGCTCAGGGCAACATGTTGCCGCTTGACCTGTGGCAGATGGTTGCTGGCGTGCAGGACCAGGGTGCAGGAGAACTTCGGCTCTACGGGTCTGGTGGGTCATCGTCTACCGCCGACATCGCTTATGCGATGGCGCTAGCTGCTACAAATTCAAGGTCTGGCACGGTCGGCACCAACAGCAACGCACGGTTCTCTGTCGGGGTGCAGGACAACGACGGAACGCTGCGCCGTTGGTATGCGATAGATGTCGCAGCAGTGGTGGTCGGCGACGGTGACATTCCGACGTTGGCGCAGATTGAGGAACTTCGTCAGGCGGTGTTCGAGGAACCGTCTGCGTTCGACCCTGCCAACCTGCAAGCCACCGTCGATGGCGACACGGTGTCGCTGTCGTGGGACGCCTCCCCACTGGTCCCCGCATGAGTTTCAACGTCCAGGTCGAGCACTGGTGGGGCCGGTTGCCCCTCCAGACGGTCGACGGTGTGGACGGCCCGAAGGACGGGGTCACGAGGGTCTATATCGGCCGTGACGGCAACACGATGGTCCTGGCTGGACGCGACACCTACTGG
>SKNJ01000174.1 GCA_007120575.1 Thioalkalivibrio sp. | reverse complement strand
CCTTCCAGGGCTTCCTCGGCTATTCTTTGCATTTTCCTATAATCCGGCGCAACAACGACGTGTGAAGAACCCTCTCCGTCAGCAGTAACGCTATTGTAGATTCTGTTATTCATATCCCTGATTTGCCTTAATGCTTCCCGCAACCGCTTGTTTTCCTCCAGTAATTGTTGTTTTGACATTATTTACACCTCGCTAAGGGTTTGTTCTTCCAGCACTTCCGCCTCGTCCATGAGGATATCGTGCCCACTTCTACGTCCTTTGATGAGTACGATGTTACCGGGTGCTAAGGCGTGCTGGTTAAGTTTGTTCTTCCAGACAGAGTTAAACACTATAACTTTGACGCCGCCGTGCAGGGTGTCCAAGGTGACGAAGGCCATTTCGTTCTGGTTGCGGTCTTTAAAGACCTTGACCTCGCTAACCTCACCACCCTGCAACGCACGGGCGCCTTCTTCGTAGTGGTCGATGGGGTGAAAGCCGTACTGCTCCATGGGATGTACGGAGAGGTACATGCCCAGGACTTCTTTTTCCCATTCCGCTTTTACTTTTTCATTCCACTCGTAGCGTGGAGGCTCGTACTCCTCTTTGATTTGTGTTTTGGTGCGGTGGTCCATGTCCACCTGCCAGAGGAGCTCGGCGCGGTTGGGGTTATCCTGGTCGAAACACCCGGCCTTGATGAGGTTGACGAGGACGTTTTTCTTAATATGCTTCTTCTCACGCCGTCGCATAAAGTCACCAAAACTATCAACTGGCCTAAGTTCTTGGATGTGAGTGATAGCACTTTCACCAACATGCCTAATGGTGGTAATGCGATACTGGACACCTCCTTGTGTCGTCCCCATGGTGAGCTTTGGCACCACTACAAAGTTTTCATTACTGTTATTAATGTCTGGCGGCAAAATGGTAATGCCGCGTTTCTTGCACTCCGCGATGTAGCCGGCGATAGCTATTTGTCCCGGCCCATCGGTAGCTTCGCCACTCATCAGTGAAGCGTAGAAATGCTCGGGGTAATAACACTTCAACCACGCGGTCTGGAAGGAGATAACGGCGTATGAAGCAGAATGGCTTTTGTTAAAACTATATCCACCTTCAACAGCAGCCAGAATTTCACGCCATACAGGCGCGACTTCTTCATGTGTGTATCCCCGGCTAAGCGCCGCGTCAACAAACGCATCAGATAGTATCGTATCTGAAACAATGTCTTTGTTTTTACGCACATGCTTATCAGCGTAGGCAATATCCCAGCCTGCAAACGTCTTGCAATCCAGGAGAAACTGTTCTTGATAGGTCATCACTCCTTCCGTTTCGCCAAGGTAGTCCATGCGGTCGGGATGAATCTCCCAGGGCTTACCTTTACGCCGGGCAATGTATTCGTGCCAGTCACCAATACCGGGGCGGATAAGCGCATTGATGGCGATGAGGTCTTTGAAATCCCGGGGCTGCTGCTCGGTTACTTTCTGCGCCTGGCCGCCCAACTGAAAGACCCCGGAGACGTCACCCTCGCAGAGCATGGTATAGACATTGGCGTCATCGTAATCCAGCGCGTAGAGGTCGATATCTACGCCTTCAATTTCCTTGATGGAATCCAGGCAGCGCTTGATGACAGGCAGGGTATCTAAGCCCAAGATGTCGAACTTGTAATGGCCTAAGTCTTCCAGCATGTTTTTATCAAAACCCACGATACGCATGGTACGGTCCTGACCACGGGTTTTAACGGGGAGAAGGGAAGAAAGACCAGGATAAATCAACACCCCGCCTGCGTGCTGGCTTTCATGGCTGATGGTGCCTTCGAGGCGTTCAATCACTTCGAACTCTACCTTGTATTTCTCCTTGTAATCCAGCAGCGCCGGGGCGTGCTTGTAGGCTTCTTTCAGTGAGGGGCAGAGCTCCGGGATGAGCTTGGTGACGTGGTTAATCACATCGTAAGGATGCTCGAAACAGTTAAGGACTTTACGGCAGACCGCTTTGGGCGTCATATGTCCAAAGGCGATGATACGGGCGACGTTTTCTACACCGTATTTCTTCTGTAAATCTGCAAATACGGACTCTTGGTCGGAGAAGTCCACGTCGAAATCTGGACTTCTTCCATCTGCCATGAATCGTTCAAATAGCAACTTATGCTTACTCGGCTCAATGCGGGCAATATCTGTGAGGAACGCGACTTTACTACCTGCACCACTTCCTCGACCGTCTCCCACGATAATGCCGTTTTCCCTTGCAGTAGTGACGTAATCTCGGACAATAAGGAAGTATCCTGAATATCCGTTTCTATCAATAATGTCGAGCTCATGCTGTACCTCCTTCATGTAGTCTGGGTTATGGATAAAGCCGGTGCGCTTGGCGCCGTCCATAATGTGCTGTGCCAGCAGTTCGCGCTCGCTCATTCCTTCTGGCAGGTTGTAAAACGCAGGCAAGTAATTACCTTTTTCTAAACCTGCCCGGCACTTCCCGGCTATTTCCGCGGTGTGTTGCAGCGCTTGGCAGACGTCTTCTTCGTCCAGCCCCACGAAAGTCTGCTTCATATCTTCGGCAGACTTAAACCAAAGGTCATATGTGGGGAACTTCCAGCGGCTCTCATCGGACATTTTCTTGTTAATCTGCAGCGCCAGGAGCACCTCGTGAGGGAAGGCGTCAGCCTCGTGGATGTAGTGCACATCATTGGTGGCGACGACCTTGATACCGAGTTTTTTGCCAATCGCGATGGCTTGACGGTTCAAGGTGAGCTGTTCGGGCATACCGTTGGGCTGGATTTCCAGGTAGAAGTCCTCGCCGAAGACGTGTTTGAACTTGGTCGCCCACTCCATCGCCTGGGTGATTTCACCTTCCAAGATATACTGGGCGAAGGTGCTGCCCAGACAGGCCGAGGTCACGATGAGCCCCTCGGCATGCTGGCGTAAAATCTCCCACTTGATGCGGGGCTTGTAGTAGAAATTATGCACGTAGGCATACTCTTGCAGTTCGAAGATGTTGCGCAGGCCCACGTTGTCTTTAGCTAAGACCAGCAGGTGGCCGTTTTGGCCATCATTTTCCCGCTGGTAGTAGAACTCCGTGCCCAGGATGGGGACAACACCGTGCCGGTGTGCGGCCTGCTGCGCGGCCAAGAGTCCCGAAGTGCTGCCGTGGTCGGTTACAGCGCAGAAGGTGTGACCAAGCTCTTTAGCGGTAGCAAAGAGCTCTTCAATGCGTGCGCAACCGTCTAATAGGCTGTACTCCGTATGCACATGCAAATGTCCGAAAGGAAAACTCATCTCATCACCTCGTTTAAGCCAGGCGCAGGGCGCGTTCGTTCTGCTCGATGGCGTAATCAATCGCCTCTTTAACCTCTCGGATGTGCGCTTCATCGTAGCTTTCTTCAATCTTTAAGTTCTTGCCGTTGGGCCGCGTTATCCAGAGTTGGTAATATGCCTGGCCCTTATCGTCTGCATCCTCATGCACGTTGCAGCTCATAATCTGGTGGGAAGCTTCTTTTTTAACAATCCATAACATAACAGTATGTCCTCCTTGTTCGTTTAGTATTTGATGTCGCTGCCGTCTAACAGCATCATGATACAATACAGTGCCAAGTCTTCCGTGGTGTCCTGGAAAGATTCGTCTTTTACCTTCCCTTCGGCTGCGCCGGCCAATGCTTTGAGACGCTCCATTTTATCATTGGCACGTATCACAAAGGCCATGCGTCCGAACTGTTCCAGCGAGGTACGGAAGCTGTCTCCGTAGTCATGATTTTTGCGGGTGTAGATTTCCCAAAGTCTTTCGCAGAGCTGCTGGAAATCATAGGGGTCAACCATAACGGATTACTCCTTTCATAGCGTTCTTTTAACGTTTCTCGCCCTATCGATTCGGGGTCTTCGCCCTCTTCGAGGGGCAGGGTGAACAAGTTGGCTTTGTGTTGGAATAGGTTTAGTGCCTTTTGCGTGGCTCGGCGTCCGGCGTCGTCGCCGTCGTAGCAGATGATTAAGTCTGCACCACTGCGCAACAGTAGCCGGTATTGGGCTTCACTGACGCCGGCGCCGAAGGTGGCCACGGCAGGCACGTCGATTTCATAGAAAGCCATTACATCGGTTAATCCTTCGCATACGGCAATCCGGGTGGCGCCGCTGACGTTATCGTAGTTGTAGAGCAGATTTTTAAATTCCAACCCGGCGGGCTGGTGGCTCCACTTGGGATAGTCACGGCTGTGTGTGCGCCGTAAGGCGACGCCAACCTGGATGCCTTGAAAGATTACGGGGAAAACGAGCCGGCGGCAAAGGGTGTAGGCTTCTCCACTACGCCGGTAAAGCGTAGCCCGGTCTACGTAACCTACGTGGAAGTGTGCGAGCGTCTCCGGTAGGAAAGACCGGAAACGGGTGACTTCGCGTACATTTGCCGCGAGGGAAAACGCTTCAGTAGGTTGGGCTGGGCGCATCGACTTCATGGTTTTGATAAAGCGTTGGATTTCGCCTATGTGCCGTTGTTTTTTCTCTGTGATGCGTACACCGGAGATGTCCACATCGAAGAGCTCGGCCAGGATACGCACGGCGGCGTAGAAATCCACACTCTCCATGCGCTGCACCAGGGTGAAGATGTCACCTCCTCCGCAACCCCCGGTGTGGCAATACCAGAGACCTTCCGGGTTCATCACGAAGGCCGTCGGGTTATTGCCACCGTGTAGCTTGCAGCAGGCTCGGATATTTTCCCCGTCTGACCGCACGCGGTCAAACTTGTAATGGTTTAAGAGTGCCCAGGCGTCGCAATGCGCCTGGATGAGGATGACTGCGTTCATGTCCTCGCCCCCCTTATATCTCGGTTTGACGTAAGATGGGCTTATCGAACATGAGGTTAATCGGGGGACAGTCGGAGAGGGCGTTGCGTTGGTACTTGATGATGAGCTGTTGGTTGCCGTTTTGGAAGCCTTCTTTGGCCACCTTCTCATCAGATTTGTTCACCAGGAACATCAGCTTGGACGCCAGATGCAAGATACGGTAACTGCCGCCGATGTGGTTGGCATCGGGTGCATCGGTGCCCAGGTCGTTGCGGTTCGTCTGCGCGGCAGCGAAGACCGGCAGCTTCAACATCCCGGCTAAATCCTTCAGCGCGGAGGTAAGAAACCCCAGCGCCTGGTACTCCTGCATGGACTTAAAGTCCGCCTGCGAGGAGGGGATTTTGATATAGTCAAAGAAGATAGCCTTGATGCCAAGCTGCATGCTGAATTTCTTCGCCAGGGCGGTGATTTTTTCTGTCGTGAAATGCGGCATATAGATGTGATAGTAGTGACCGAGTTGCAGTTCTTCACGGGCGCGCTTGAGCTTGTCCACTTTTTCTTGCGCGCTGCCGTTGACCGTATCCAAGACATACAACCCCGAGACGATTTCGTCATGAGGAATGCCGGTTAAGTTGGCTAAAATGCGGTCTTCTTGTTCTCGCTCACTCATCTCTGTATCGAAGTAGGCGATGGGGATTTGGTCTTTAACGCCGAGCTTGGTGGCCCAATTGGTTAAGGTGACAGATTTGCCGACCTTGCTCGGTGCGCAGACGATGATAAGGTCGCCGGGTTGACCACCGTTGGTATAGCGGTCAAATTGGGACCAACCAATCTCCAAACCCGGTACTTGTGCGGGATGCTCGCCGCGCTCAGCCAGTACTATTTCCGTCTGGTCGCCCATCTTATAGACTTCGCTGCTCGAGGTGGAATTCACGGAAAGGTCGGTGAGTTGTTTCTCGGCATAACCGATGAGCTCGGATGGATTCAAGACTTCGGCCTTATCGGAAAGGACGAATGTCTTCACGTCTTCTGAGATGCCGTAGAGCATCCGGCGCGTGTAGCTTTGCTTCACCTTCTCGATGAAGATGGGCAGGTTATCCGGCGGCACGGTCGTTTCTTCAAGCAGGGTCAGGTATTCCAGGCCGCCTAACGCGTCGACACTTTTTTTGGCTTTGTCGTTGCTTAATACTTCCAGGATGGCCATAGGGGTCGGGTTGATACGTTTGTGGTAAAGATACATCATCGCCATGAAGACATATTTGTGTCCTGGCACGGTGAAATGCTCGGCAGCGACCTCGGAAGTTTCCACATCAATGATGCGGTCAGCTTCCTTCAAACAAATCGCTAAAAGATTCCTCTCCGAACCGGGACTGAAGGCCAAATCGTCCACTTTTATCCTGGTTTCTTCGGGCGGATGCGTCATCGAAATTCACCTCGTTTCGCTCAGGCAGCGTAGCTTCGTGTTCCTGGCGGGCCTTGCGGGCTGCTTCTTGGGTGTCTCGTTTGCGTAGAATACGCAGTGTATCATTAATACAGGCACTGATATATCCCATCGAATAGATTTCTACTTTCATCTCTTCGACCAAATACGTCAGCACACGGAGAATTTCTTCTTCCGTGTAACCAGCTTGAAGTAGTGTTTTAGCTTGGGCGTGGTTTTTCTTCATGATGGCAGGGGTGGCGCGTCCTGCGGTAGCTTTGATAAAAGCCTTGGCGATACGATTCGCGCTGGCGTTCATATCAAGAGACGATAACCACTGCGCACATTGGGAATGCGGGCGAGGTAGTTGTCGCGCTCTAACACGCGCAGCGCAAACGTAATCGCCCCGCCGGGAGACTTGTATCCCATTGTATCCGCGATGTGTCTGGATGTGGCTACCACTTCAGTTGCGCCGCCTGCTAAAATCATCAGTGCTCCTAATACTTTCTTTTCCACTACTCCTAAGTCCATGGTCGTACCTCCTGTATTGTATTTTTGAAAAGGAAAGGGGGAAAAGGGGTAACAAGTACCCCTTTTACCGCACTTCGACGTGCTCTTCTGTCTCTTCTGTTTGCTCTTCCCGCACGAATACTTCATCCCAAGCTTCTCCGTTAACCAGCCGGGTGATTTGTTCCGTCGTATTCGGTTGGAAGAACTGAGCCAAATCGATAATGCCTTCTTCGGGTAGCTCTTCGGTGGCATCGCCTTCAATATCCAGACGATAAGAAGTGTCATCCTTGCCGGTTCCCCGGCGACGCACCTTAATGATAACATCACTTAACTTTTTACCTTCAGCTTCCGTGTCGACCTTGAGGTCGCGCAGGTCCTCGAAAAACCCGATACCTTGTTCCATGATTTCTACTTTACCTGTCTCATAGTTAAAGATGTTCATGGTAAAGCGTCTTGTCATGGGGTAGGTGTACTGCTCTTTGTTAGCTTTTTGTCCTTTGCGGATTTGGCAGATAGGGCATCCAGCGCCGGGACAGTTCAGACTGCGCTTGTGTTGATTCATCCAGTGCGTCCAGCGCATGTGCGGGGCTTCATCGAGAACGCGTATCTTAGTGATACCAGGTGGGAATTTGGTAAATTCCGCGTTGCTACCGCCTCCTGTGCCTAAGTTCCAGCTCATTACACATTCCTCCTTTGATTTAATACAAACTGAAACCGTGTGCTTTGATAAGTTTTTCCACGGTTTCTATCAGTGTTTCATCGAGACAGTCTTCACTTTCACATTCCAGACATTCCTCAAGGGAAGCCTGGCAGATATCATCACTGTCGATGAAGAATATTTCGTCTTCCACCTCCTCAGCTTGACGCTGTAGCTGCCGGGCTTTTTTTTTTT
>SKNJ01000283.1 GCA_007120575.1 Thioalkalivibrio sp. | reverse complement strand
TCGGGACTGGCCCCGGGGTCCGGATAGCTGGTGCAGGCCACCGGGACACGATTAATCCAGCGCGCCAGCAGGTCGATCTCGCCGATCTCCAGCGCATTGGTGTCGGTGCCACCGATCGTCAGGATGCGGGCTACCAGGCGGTCGATGCGATCCGTTGTCAGGGGGCCGTAGCGCTGCTCGCTACTGCCGGCGGCATCCGTGATGCCGAGGACGTGGGCGACCCGCAGGATGCTGTAGAGCTGTAGCCAGTGCCCGGCCGGGGTCGGCTGGTACAGGCGCCCGTGATGCACCGTGAGGGTGCCCGCGAGGACCGCTGCGGCCTGCAATGGGGCGACGGCGCGCTGGGCGTGGCCGGTCAGGCCGTCGGTGCGTTCCTGTACCACCAGCAGGTGGGCGATGGTCAGGGCATGCAGCAGGGCGGCGTAGGTGTCAGCGCGTTCCCGGCTGCGCCGGCCCAGTGGGAGCACATGCTGGCGCAAGGCCTTCTCGATGGCGGGTAAAAGGGGCAGCAGCGCGGACTCGATGACCGTGGTCAGTTCGGCGCGCAAGCCGGCCTTTAGTGGGCACGTATTGAGGTCTTCCAGCGCCCGCAGCAGCTCGGCCAGGGTGTGCTCGCGGTCGGTGGCGGACAGTTCGCCACACCAGGCCTTCAGGGCCTCCGGGCTCCGGTGCGGAAAGCAGTCGGCTCCCGGCGTACCGGTTGGCAGTGCGGGCAGGAGCGCGGGCATGGGCTCGTCCATGGCCATTTCCCCTGATTCTCGGTCAGTTTGGTCCCTACTGTACCAGCAAAATCGGGCGCGTATGGGGTTTCCGGGCAATGGCGGCCGGCGGCCACCCGGCGAGTGATGAACGGGCGGGGGTCGCAGGCGGTTATTCCATGTCCGGAAACGTGCTCGCGGGGAAGAGCTGTTTGCCCGCCTGGCCAGCGACCTCGCGCGCCAGCCGCGGCATCAGGTACCCCGGCAGGCGTGCGTGAAGCGCGGCATACAGCGCCCGCGCCCGCTCCGGCGGTACCTCGAAATGGGCGGTGCCGCGGGTGCGGTCGAGCAGGTGCAGGTAATAGGGCAGCACGCCGTGGCGAAAGCCGGCTTGTTGCAGTTCGCACAGGGTGTCGACGGCGTCGTTGATCCCGGCCAGCAGCACGGCCTGGTTCAGCAGCACGACCCCCGCCGCGCGCAGGCGGGCCAGCGCGGTGTCGGCCGGGGCCTCGAACTCGCGGGGGTGGTTGGCGTGCAGCACCACCACATGCTGCAGGCGCCCGTGCCCAAGCCATCCAAGCAGTGCGTCGTCCACCCGTTCGGGCAGCACCACCGGCAGACGGGTGTGGATGCGCAGGCGTTGCAGGTGGGGGATCGCCGCCAGGCGCTCCGCGAGATCCGCCAGGCGGCGGTCGGAGAGCGTCAGTGGGTCGCCGCCGCTCAGGATGACCTCCTCGATATCGCGATGCCTGGCCAGGTAGCCCAGAGCGGGCTCCCAGTCCTGGTGTGCGGGGTTGTGCTCGGTATACGGGAATTCGCGGCGGAAGCAGTACCGGCAATGAATGGCACAGGCGCCGGTAGTCAGCAGCAAGGCGCGCCCGTGATACTTGTGGACGACTCCCGGGGCCACGAGCGCCGCGTGGTCGCCCACCGGGTCGGCCACGAAGCCCGGGGTGGCATCAGCCTCGCGCGCCTGGGGCAGCGCCTGCAGCAACAGTGGATCATGCGGATCGCCGGTCCGGATACGGGCCAGATAGCTCTCCGGAATCCGGGTCCGGAACAGTTGGTCGCCCCGCTGCATCCCGGGCAGTTCCGCCAGCGGCAGGTTCAGGCGCCGGGCGAGGGTATGCGGGTCGCAGATCGCCCGGGCCAGTGCGCGTTGCCACGCGGGTGTGTGGGTTCCGCGCTCCGGGCGCGTTATCATGAGAGGCTTTGTGGGCATGGATCGCTTCCGCGCGGGCGGGCCCGCATCGCGCTGCAATGTCGAACGAATGGAATCGGGGGCCGTATCCCCCGTCCGAGGAACCGCATCATGGCAACTTACAGTACCAACGAATTCAAGGCCGGTCTCAAGCTGCTGATGGATGGCGACCCGCTGACAATCGTCGAGAACGAATTCGTCAAGCCGGGCAAGGGCCAGGCCTTCAACCGCGTGAAGCTGCGCAACCTGCGCACCGGGCGCACCCTGGAGAAGACCTTCAAGTCCGGCGAGTCGGTGGAGGCTGCCGACGTGATGGACACCGAGATGCAGTATCTCTACAACGACGGCGAATTCTGGCACTTCATGGTGCCGGACAGCTTCGAGCAGTACGCGGTCGGCAAGGCCGCGCTGGGCGACGCCGACCAGTGGCTGAAGGAACAGGACGTCTGCACCGTGACGCTGTGGAACGGCGAGCCGCTGTCGGTGGTGCCACCGTCCTTTGTCGAGATGAAGATTACCGAATGCGACCCCGGCGTGCGTGGCGACACCGCGCAGGGCGGTACCAAGCCGGCCACCCTGGAGACCGGTGCGGTGGTCAAGGTGCCGCTGTTCGTCGAGGAGGGCGAGACCGTCAAGGTGGATACCCGCACCGGCGAGTACGTGTCGCGCGTCTGAACGCGCCGCGCATGTCCGACTGGCGCCCGCAGGCCGGGCCCGCCCGGCCACATCGGGCGCGGCTGCTGGCGGAGGTCCGGGGTTTTTTCGCGCGTCGCGAGGTGCTGGAGGTCGAGACCCCGATCCTGGGTGCTGGCGCGCCGCTTGACCCGGCGCTGGAGAGCTGGCGAGCCGAGGCCCCCGACGGGAGCCGTGGATACCTGCAGACCTCGCCGGAATACCCGATGAAGCGGTTATTGTCCGCTGGCGAAGGGGATATCTACCAGATCGCACGCGTATTCCGGGGTGGCGAGAGCGGGCCGCGCCATAACCCGGAATTTTCTCTGTTGGAATGGTATCGCCTGGGTTTCGATCATCACCGCCTGGCGTCCGAGGTGGTCGCACTGATCCACGAGCTATGTGCGTGCGTGCCCGGGTGGCAATGCCCCGACCCGTCGGTCCGGCAGGTCGCCTATGGCGAGCTGTTCCGGCGCGAGCTCGGGCTCGATCCGCTTGCCGCCACGTCGGCGGAACTCGCCCGGGTCGCCGGGGCGCGGGGCCTGACCATTGCCGGCGAACTTGATCGCGATGGCTGGCTGGATGCGTTGGTCAGCCTGGTGCTGGCCCCGGGTTTTCCGCCGGATCGCCTGACGGTCATCTTCGACTACCCGGAGACGCAGGCCGTGCTGGCCCGGCCCTGTGTGGACCGACCTGGCTATGCGGCGCGGTTCGAGGTCTACTGGGGCGATCTGGAACTCGCCAACGGCTATCATGAACTGACGGATCCGGCGGTCTTCCGGGTGCGGCGCGCGCGCGACCTTGCGATCCGCCGGGCGCGCGGTCAGGAGCAGCCACTGGCGGACCCCTGGCTGGAACCCGCGATGGAGGCCGGTCTCCCGGATTGTTCCGGGGTCGCGCTGGGGCTGGACCGCTTGTTGATGCGTCTGCTGGACTTCGATGATATCCGCCGGGTGCTGGATTTCCCGGGTGGGCATGCGTGAGTGCAGGGTGGTGATGTGCAGTGGCGGGGCTGCTTGCGGCTGGCCGGCCAGATTGAAGTCCTTGATGGTGGATGGGTGGATCATGGTGCGATGGTGGTTGCGTGATATTCGCGGCTTGCGTGGCCCCTGGCGTGGCCGGGGCGCGGTGCTGGCGTTGGTCCTGTGGCTGGCGCCGGCCGGGGTGGCGGCCCAGTTCGAGCATCTTCCGGCGGCCCTGCAGCAGGCGATCCAGATGCAGGGTTTCCCCGAGGAGTCCGTGGGCCTGCTGGTGCAGCGCCCGCGTGACGGCGCGGTACTGGCGCGGCTGAATGCCGGGCAATCCTTCAATCCGGCCTCCACCATCAAGCTCGCGACGTCGCTGGCGGCGCTGGATCAGCTCGGCCCGCACTACACCTGGACCACCGAGGTCTGGGCGACCCGCGAGATCCGCGATGGCGTGCTGCCCGGGGACCTGGTGATCCGGGGGACCGGGGATCCGGGCATGACCATGGAGGAATACTGGCGCATGCTGGGGCGCCTGCGTCAGACCGGCCTGCGGCATGTCGCGGGTAACGTGCTCCTCGACGCCAGCCACTTCGAGCTCGCGCCCAAGGACCCGGGGGCGTTCGACGGGCAGCCCCTGCGTGCCTACAACCAGGCCCCGTATGCCCTGCACGTGAACGCCAGTGCGCAGCGCATCCGGGTGCTTCCGCAGCATAACGGCAAGCGCGTGGACGTGGTGGTCGATCCCCCGCTACCGGGGTTGCGCATCGATAACCGGCTGGAGGCCGGGCTGGGGGGCTGCGGGACCTGGCAGCGTGGCATTCAACTGGATGTGGATCGTGAGGCGCGGCGGATTACCCTGTCCGGCGAGTATCCCGTGAACTGCGGCGAGTACGAGTTGCTGCGTTCGGTGCTGGAGCCGGAGGTCAATCACGCCGAGCTGTTTCGCCTGCACTGGGAGCAATGGGGCGGGACACTGGATGGCGAGGTACGCACCGGCGAGCTCCCGGTGCTCTACGACGAGCCGATTCTGCGCCACGAATCACGCCCGCTGGCGGACCTGATTCGGGTCGCCAACAAGTGGAGCTCCAACCTGATGACCCGTCACCTGATGCTGACCCTGGGGGCCGAGCGCTACGGACCGCCGGCGACCACCGAGAAGGGGCGCCAGGCGCTGGTGGAGGCATTGCGCGAGCTCGGGGTCGCGGTGGGCGGGATGGTTGTGGACAACGGCTCCGGGCTCAGTCGCGATGCGCGCCTGACTCCCGCGCAACTGGCCGCGATCCTGCAGGCCGGATGGGAACACCCCCACCGACCGGAATTCCAGTCCTCGCTGGCGCTGGCCGGGCTGGACGGGACGGTCCGCGAGCGTTTCCGGAATGGCTCGAACCGGGGGCGCATGCATCTCAAGACCGGCCATTTGAACGCGGTGTCCGCGGTTGCCGGGTATGTCCGTGCGCAAGGGGGCGACGACCTGATCGTGGTGGTGCTGGTCAACCATCCGGAAGCGCACCGGGGGCCTGGACATCAACTCCAGGAGGCGGTACTGGACTGGGCGCACAAACTGTAGCCGGCCGATCGCAAGGCCCTGGCCGGGTGTGCGTCAGGGGGCGTCGCTCGCGGGCTCCTCAAGCGCCCAACGGGACAGGATCGGTGCCCGCGAGACGGCGACATCCATCTCCTCCAGCCAGCGCGCGACCATCCGGTTGGAGTTGTGCCAGAGAGTATACGGAGCGGGGTGGTTGACGAAGGACATCTCCCAGGCCGGGGCCTCGTGGCGGCTGTCCTGTTCTCGTTCCCAGAGTTCCTCGAGCCCGTCGCGCAGCCGGCCCGCCCGCGTGCGCGGGACCTCCAGTGACAGCACCTCGTGGATCGGAACGCGGATCTGTGTTGTCAGCACCGTGCCAAAATCGGGACCGTGCAGGACCTGGCGTCCCAGGGCTGCCGGAGACGGGCGCAGCAGCGCACCGAGCGCCGCGCCGAATCCGGTATCGCGCTCGACATAGAAGCGCCAGTCGCCGTAGGAATAGCGGATCCAGGTCGCCGGGGAGGCGGAGGGCAGGACCAGGCTGGAATGGCGGCCATGATCGAGCAGGTGGACCGATACCGGGTCCTCGACTGTCGCGGGTGGTGCCACCCGGGTCGGGGCGCATCCACTGGCCAGCAGGACCAGTGTTACCAGGGCGGGCCATGCGCGCATGCGCCAGCCGGATCGCGGGGGGCTGGGTGGCATGGCGTGGCCTTCAGTGGCGCTCCAGCTTGCCCAGTTCCGTGAGGATCGAGGTCACCAGGGATTCGCCCTGGGAGCCCATCCCGTGGCAGAGCCGCTCGGGGTCGCGTTCGCCGTCCACCAGGCGCTTGGTGATCGCGCCCAGGCGGGCCATGTCACCGCCGGCGCGGGTCATCTGCTCGGCCATCTGCGACAGCCAGTGCAGGGACTGGGCGTCGCCGTGCGCGGCGCCGTGGATCATCTGCGCGAGTCCCGGGGCCGCCTGGGTCGGGTCACCGGCCTGGTTCGGGTCGGGCAGGGTCGACGGGTCCTGAAGACCGGCGAGGATGGAACTCAGGATCACGCGGTCCTCGTCATCCAGGCCTTGCAGCAGGCTCGGGTCGCGTTCACCGGCCAGGACCCGACGGAGGCGCGGTACCAGGTCGGTCCAGCCGGCCTCCAGGGCCTGGTTCAGAACCGGTTCGAGTTCGTGGCGGGTCTCCGCGTTCTGGGTCGCCTGGACCACCAGGTTGATCAGGCCGGCCTGCGCCTGGCGGATCTGTTGGGCATGTTGCGGATCGGTCATGACTTTGCGGGTACCTCCTGGTTTGCACGCGGGCTGCAAGCCTGGTGACGAGGTTAGCATGGGGTGGCGAGTGCGTCCGCACCGTCGTACCCTGCGGAACAATACGGGTTTGGTTACGGGAGGAGAGGCAGTGGAAGAGCAGACGGCAGTCGGGCTGTGGGTGGCGCTGGGAATCCTGGCGATCGTGATCGCGGGTCTGGTCGGCTTCTGGGTGGGCCGCGTGACCAGCGATGATCGCAAGCTGATTCGTCAGCTCGAGGAGGAACTCGATCGGCGCATGCAGGAGCTCACGCGCTACCGTTCCCAGGTGAATGATCATTTCGATCGGACCGCGACGCTGTTTGCGACCATGGCCGGATCCTACCGCGATCTCTACCACCACCTCGCGCAGAGCGCGGAAGAGCTGGCCGACAAGCCGACCCGCGAGCGATTGGAAGACCGCGCCGGGCAACTGCTGTCGAACGTCCCCAATCGCGATTCCGGCGAGCACGATACCGGGGGCCGCGAGTCCGTCGATCCCCCGCGCGACCCGGACGAACTGCCGGGCGAGCCGTCGGCGTCCGAGCGCCGCTCGTCCGGCTAGGACTAATCCCCGGCCGGGACGGCGGTGGCCTCGTTCAGAGAGTGGAGACCTGGGCGCGAATCTGATTGTCCAGGTTGATGATCCAGTTGTTGTAGTTCGGGTGGATCTGGCCATCCTGGTAATGCAGGTTCGCGCTGTCCTTGTAGCGGATACTGTATTGCCCGTCGGCGTACGGGATCTCCACCACGGCTACGTGGTCGCGCAGGTGCAGGCGGGCCTCCAGCAAACCGGGTTCCACCTCGCTCATGCGCCAGCCCAGTGCGGCCCCGGCACTGCGGATCGCCTGCTGCATCTGGTCGGCGCTCGGGTGGTCGCCCTGGACATCGGTCACCGTGGTGTCGCTGACATTGTGGACCGGCACGGTGCCTCGGCACCCCGCCAGGATCAGCAGGCTGGCGAACAGGACGATGAGTAGCGTCTTGGCGTGCATGGCGTCTTCCTTGCAAAAAGAGGGGTTGGACCCGCAAGTGTATGCCCCGTGAATGGTGTTTTCCATGCGTGGGATGCCAGTTCCGGCTGTTGCCGCTGGGGTGCCGGGTCGCGTGCGGATCAGTCGTGGTGCAGCGGGCGCAGGGAGCGCAGCAGCCCGAGCGGGCGCATGCCGCGCAGGATCAGACGCCGCGCGACCATCGCAATGATGCGCAGGGTGTCGCGGGTGGCGCGGAAATGACTCGGACGGTGGTT